>JBKDOR010000100.1:0-3518 GCA_046342775.1 Synechococcaceae cyanobacterium | reverse complement strand
GACCCCCGAAACCCTGCAGGAACGGCTGCGTGAGGGAAAGGTGTACGCGCCCGAGAAGGTGGGCCAGGCCCTCACCAACTTCTTCCAGCGCCGCCACCTGGTGGCGCTGCGTGAGCTGTCGCTGCGGGAGGTGGCCGATCGTGTCGAGAACGACATCCTGCCATCGATCACACCCTTGCGAGAGCGGGTGATGGTTTGCCTGGCGAGCTATCACACGAGCAAACGGTTGTTGCGCCGCGCCGCCCGCCTGGCCGCCGCCATGGACGCACCGCTGCTGGTGCTGACAGTGCAGGATCCCAACCGCTTCCTCAGCCGCGAGGAATCGCTGATCCAGGAGGACTGCCGCCAGCTTTGCGAGGACGTCGGCGGCAGCTTCCTGAAGGAAGAGAGCGCCGAGATCCTGCCCACCATCGCCCGCATCGCCCAGGAGCGACGCATCACCCAGATCGTGCTGGGCCAGACGATGCGCTCCCGCTTCAAGGCCCTGTTCCGCCGGCCACTCTCCGAGCGGCTGCAGCAGCAGCTGCGCGGCTTGAGCATCGATCTGCATCTGATCTCTGAGGGGCTCCCCTCCCAAGCCCGGGCGGACAACGAGCCGTGAGGCTCTCGAAGCCGCCGATTGCCCTGGTGTGGGCGATCTGGCTGCTGATCCTGTTGCTGGAGCTGGCCACCCCTCCGGCGGTGGTGCTCGGGATTCTCTACGTCGTGCCACTGCTGCTCGGGTCTTCGCAGCGCAGTTCCGCCCAGGCCTGGCGATTTCTATGGATCTGTTGCAGTTCAACGCTGCTCAATCTGTTGGTGCCCTTGCCGGTGCCGCTGCAGCAGAACCTGGCTTCCGTGGTCAGCGACCGGTTGCTGGTCTGCCTGAGCCTGGTGGTCACCACCGCTCTGCTGGTGCGCAACCGGGATCTGGAGCTGCAGCGCACGGCCATGGAGGTGGAGTTGGCGCAGGCCCAGCTGCGCGGCGATGTGATCACCACCCTCGCCCACGACATCAAGACCCCGGTGCTGGGGACCCTGGCATCTCTGTCTCTCCTGGGTGACGGCGGTGCGGTTGAGGCCATCCGCAGCAGCCAGCAGCGCTGCCTGCGCCTGATCGACGATCTGCTGCAGGTGTTCCGGGCGGAGCAGGAGGGCCTGCAGGTCCAGCTCCAGCGCGTCAATCTCCTGGCGATTGCCCAGGAGTCGATCGGTAGCGTTCAGCCGATCGCCGCGCCGCGCCAGATCAACCTGGTGCTGCGGCAGCAGGGCTCCGGCGGGATGGAGCTGCAGGGGGATCCTTCTCTGGTGCAACGGATGATCGAGAATCTGCTGCTCAATGCCGTGCACCACAGCCTGCGTGGTCAGCGGGTCTGGCTGCAGCTCAGCCAGCAGGACGGCACCTGCCGGATCGAGGTGCGCGATGGCGGGCGGGGGGGGGTTCCCGCCGGAGTTGCTGCCGCAGCTGTTTCAGCGCTTTGGTCAGCGTGGCTCCGGCACTCCTGGAGCGGGGCTTGGCCTGTACCTCTGCCGCCTGATCAGCGAGGCCCACGGCGGCCGCATCCAGGCCAGCAACCTCAGCGGCGGCGGTGCCAGGGTGGTGGCGGAGCTGCCTCAGCAGGGGGCCTGATGATGCAGCTGCTGCTGATCGAGGACGACCAGGCCTATCAGCTGGCCATGGCGTGCCATCTGCGCCAGCTGCCTGGAGTGGAGAACGTGCTGGTCGCCGCCGATGGCGAGCAGGGCCTGGAGCTACTCGAGAGCCGATCGGTGGATCTGGTGCTGCTGGATCTCGTGTTGCCGGGATTGGGTGGACTGGCCACCTGTCAGCGGATCACCAACACCTCAGCGGTGCCGGTGCTGATCCTCACCAGCCAGGAGGATCCGCTCTGGGTTCAGCGGATCTGGGATGCCGGGGCGCGGGGCTATCAGCACAAGGCGAGCGCCCTGGCCCAGGTGGAGCTGGCGCTGGCGTCGCTGCTGGCGGGGGCCAGCTGGTGGGCTGCCATGGCGACGGCAGCGTTGCGGGGCTCCTCACCACCTCAGGCTGTCGCCGCGCCCTCAGCTGAGCGCCTCAACGCCCTCACTCAACGGGAACAGCAGGTGCTGGCCTGCGTAGCGGCTGGTGACAACAACCGCGTCATTGCCCAGCGGCTGGGGATTGGCGAGGGAACGGTGCGCAGCCACGTGCATGTGCTGCTGCAGAAGCTACAGGTGAGCAACCGCACCCAGGCAGCGCTGGTGTGGCTGAAGGCGGCAGACAGGCATTAATGCACACGCCGGCGGGGCCGCACCGCTGCGGTGATCCCCGTCGGCACCCGTGCACCCAACAGAAAGCCCCCAGCCGAGGGCGGGGGCGGGGGTTCTCATGCGCGGGCCTCGGCCAAGGGAAGGAATCAGCTCATCAGCCATCCACCTTCACGCTCACGCTGCTCACCTTGTTGGCCTTGGGTGCCGTGACGCTGAGCAGTCCATCGCGGTAGACGGCCTGGAGCTGCTCGCGCTCAATGGCGACGGGGAAGCGGAAGCTGCGGCTCCAGGTGCCGTAGCGGAACTCGCTCAGCAGGGGTCCACGGACTTTCTCCTCAGAGGCGGGAGCGTCACTGCTGGGGGGGAAGGATCGACCGTTGACGGCTGGCCGCTCAGCTGGCTCTGGCTGCGGCACTCGGCGCTGATCAGCAGGCTGCGCTCGCTTGCTTTCACCTCAATGGCGGCCTTGTCGACGCCGGGCAGCTCCAGCACCACCTCGTAGGCCTCAGGGGTTTCGTGCACCTCGGCGGCGGGTGGCAGTCTTCCGGATGTGCATCGATCCCTGCAATCGAGTTCGATCTGGTTTTTGGCGTTGTGATCAGAGCCCCGATTAAGAGAGGCCGGTGAATAAACCGGATCGCCATCGGGATCCGGGTCGGCGAAAGCGTGTTTCCTTTCGGCATTTGCTGCGGGCGAGAGAGACGGCGTGACGAGTTCCCCCCCCTACTGTCAGCAAACGAACCAGTCCACCTCTGCACGCCCTCGCGCCCGCGAAACACCCACGGCCAAACCCAAGGCCCATTGCCACACTGGTCATGGGGACGTCAGGCCATGATCGATGACATCTTTGGAGGCTCGACCCCGAAAGCAAACGTGGTCTGGGTTCCCACAGCGCTCCCTGGCCTGGCGACGACACTGCTGGAGCTTTCCATGGTTTTGATCCCGATTAGGAAACAGTTCATTCTTTTGCGCGGAACCTGCCTGACCTCCCCCCTCAACCAACTGCAGGACTTTCATGACAGAACCTTCTGCGCCACGTCGCCGACGTGCGCACCTCAAAGTAGTCGATTCACGCTCAGCTGGAAGTGACATCGGTAGTCGTTTTCATGTTGTAGCCATACCTGCAGAGCTTGATGACGAGCCGGTTGGAAGTTCTCCAGTTTCACCAGTGATCTGAAATCAATGGCTCGCTGGCTGCTATCCATCAGCATCACGACTGTAGCAATGGAGTCGACGGGTATCTACTGGGTGCCACTGTACGAGATACTGGTGGGGCATGGCATTGAAGT
>JBKDOR010000099.1:0-41073 GCA_046342775.1 Synechococcaceae cyanobacterium | reverse complement strand
GCAGCACCAGTGCAGCGCCAAGGCCGCCATAACAGAGCGGCGGCACCCAGCGGCTGGCGGCCTGCTCGCCGAACAGGTCGACGATCAGGCAGGCCAGCAAGGTCAGCAGCACGGCCGTCTCTGGCGCGATCGCTGCGGCGTTCAGCTGCAGGTTCAGGCTGCTCGTGGACAGTCCGGCGGCGATGGCGGCGCCAGCAGCCTGGGAAGCGTCAACCACGTCGTGGCAAGCATGCTTGGAGCGGGACTGTAGCCGCCACGACCCGGAAATGGCTGTCACCGCCACGGCCGCCAACTCGGCTCAGCCGCCAACTCAGCCTGTTCATCGGGTTCTTGCAGCCGCTCGGCCATGGCGGCGAAACGCCTCTGGCAAGCCGGCGCAAGGCAGGTGGCCAAGCCGGTACCGTCCCACCAAAGCCACGGGCAGGGGCCAAGCTTGCCCGTTGATGCGATAAAGAGGGAGCGGTTCACTGCCATCCCGTGGCCCACACCCTGGTCATCGTCGAGAGCCCCACCAAGGCCCGCACCATCCGGGGCTTCCTGCCCAAGACCTTCCGGGTCGAGGCGTCCATGGGCCACGTGCGCGACCTTCCCAACAACGCCAGCGAAATCCCCGCCGCCCACAAAGGCGAGAAGTGGGCCAATCTCGGTGTCAACACCGAGAACGACTTCGAACCCCTCTACGTGGTGCCGAAGGAGAAAAAAAAGGTGGTGAAGGAGCTCAAGGACGCCCTCAAGGGGGCGGAGCGCCTGCTCCTGGCCACGGACGAGGACCGCGAAGGCGAGAGCATCAGCTGGCATCTGCTCAAGCTCCTCTCCCCCGCCGTGCCGGTGCAGCGGATGGTGTTCCACGAGATCACCCAGGAGGCGATCAGCCGCGCTCTCGCCTCCCCCCGCGATCTCGATATGGAGCTGGTGCACGCCCAGGAGACGCGCCGCATCCTCGATCGCCTGGTGGGCTACACCCTGTCGCCGCTGCTTTGGAAGAAGGTGGCTTGGGGGCTCTCCGCTGGCCGCGTGCAGTCGGTGGCGGTGCGGCTGCTGGTCCAGCGCGAGCGGGCCCGCCGCGCCTTTCGCAGCGGCAGCTACTGGGATCTCAAGGCCCGGCTTGAGCAGGCCGGCGGCGGCTTCGAGGCGAAGCTCACCCACCTGCGCGGCGAACGCATCGCCGGCGGTGCCGACTTCGATGAGTCCACCGGCGCCCTCAAGGCCGGCAGTCGCGTGCACCTTCTGGAGGAGGAGGAGGCCCGCGCCCTGCGCCAGGCCGCTGCCGATGGCGCCTGGACCGTGACCGCGGTGGAGGAGAAGCCCACGCTGCGCAAGCCGGTGCCGCCGTTCACCACCAGCACCCTGCAGCAAGAGGCGAACCGCAAGCTGCGCCTCTCGGCCCGGGAGACGATGCGCACCGCCCAGGGGCTCTACGAGCGCGGCTTCATCACCTACATGCGCACCGATTCGGTGCATCTTTCCGAGCAGGCGATCCAGGCGGCGCGCAACTGTGTGCGCGAGAAGTACGGCAGCGACCACCTCAGCCCGCAGCCGCGCCAATACGCCACCAAGGCCCGCAACGCCCAGGAGGCCCATGAGGCGATTCGGCCGGCGGGCGAGGCCTTCCGCACCCCGGCCGAATCGGGCTTGGATGGCCGCGATCTGGCGCTCTACGAGCTGATCTGGAAGCGCACCGTGGCCAGCCAGATGGCCGATGCGCGCCTCACGATGCTGGCGGTCGATCTGGAGACCGCTGCCCAGTCCCCCCTCGGCCCCGCCCGCTTCCGGGCCAGCGGCAAGCGCATCGACTTCGCCGGCTTCTTCCGCGCCTATGTGGAGGGCAGCGATGATCCCGACGCCGCCCTGGAGGGTCAGGAGGTGCTGCTGCCGGCCCTGGCCGTGGGCGATGCGCCCGCCTGCCGCGGCGTTGAGGCCCTGGCCCACCAAACCCAACCGCCGGCCCGCTATAGCGAGGCGGCGTTGGTCAAGATGCTGGAGAAGGAAGGCATCGGCAGGCCCTCCACCTACGCCTCGATCATCGGCACGATCGTTGATCGCGGCTACGCCACGCTGCACAGCAACGCCCTGATCCCCAGCTTCACCGCCTTCGCGGTGACGGCGCTGCTCGAAGAGCACTTCCCGGACCTGGTGGACACCAGCTTCACGGCGCGGATGGAGACCAGCCTCGATGAGATCTCCCAGGGCAAGGTGTCCTGGCTCCCCTATCTCGAGGGCTTCTACAAGGGCGACCAGGGTCTCGAGGCCCAGGTGCAGCGGCGCGAGGGCGACATCGATCCAGGCGTCTCCCGCACGGTGGAGCTGGAGGGGCTGCCCTGCGTGGTGCGCATCGGCCGCTTCGGTGCCTACCTGGAGACCCGCCGCGTCAGCGAGGACGGCAGCGAGGAGCTCCTCAAGGCCACCCTGCCCAACGAGATCACACCCGCCGACCTGGACGCGGAGAAAGCGGAGCTGATCCTGCGCCACAAGGCCGAAGGACCGGAGGCCATCGGCGTCGATCCGGAGAGCGGCGAGAGCGTTTACCTGCTGTTTGGCCAGTACGGGCCTTACTTGCAGCTGGGCCAGGTGAGCGAGGCGGTGCCGAAGCCGAAACGCGCCTCGTTGCCCAAGGGGGTCAAGCCCGAGGACCTCAGCCTGGAGGCCGCCCTCGGCCTGTTGCGCCTGCCGCGCCAGCTGGGCGAGCACCCGGCTGGCGGCCGGGTGCAGGCGGGCCTCGGCCGTTTTGGTCCGTATGTGGTGCACGACAAGGCCAAGGGCGAAAAGGAGTACCGCTCCCTCAAGGCCGAGGACGATGTGCTGTCGATTGGGCTGGAACGGGCCGTGGAGCTGCTGGCCCAGCCCAAGCGCGGCCGCGGCGGTCGCACCGCCCTCAAGGATCTCGGCACCCCCGCTGGCAGCGACGAGCCCATCCAGCTGTTCGACGGCCCCTATGGCCTCTACGTCAAGCAGGGCAAGCTCAACGCCTCTCTGCCGGAGGGGGGCAACGCCGACACGATCACCCTGGAGCAGGCGGTGGAGCTGCTGGCCGCCAAGGCCGCCAGCGGCAAGAGCTCCCGCGGCGCCGCCGCGGGCCGGGGCCGCAGCGCCGGCGCCACCTCGGCGGCGGCGGGGAGCAGTCGCGCCAAAGCCGGCGCCGCAGGCAAGGCGTCCGCTGGCAAGTCCAGCAGCGCCAGCAGCCGCAAACCCCCCGCCACCACCAAGACCGGCCGCCTGCGAGCCAGCCCGGTGCGGGTGATCCGGGCCGCCGACAGTTGATGGAGCCTGTTGGCCGTTGCGTTTCGCGGCCCGAGCGCCGGCTTTGGCCCCTACCGCTGGCCCTGGCGCTGCAGGTCGCGCTGTTGAGCGGTTGCAGTGGTAGCCCCTTCGCCGAGCGCCTCTCCCGCAGCTTCCCCCCCGCCTCTGAGCCCTCGCTACCCGGTGTCGGGGGGGAGGGGGGCGCCCAGGCGGGTGCCTCCCTCCCGGGCCCGCGAGCGGCGGCTGGTGGGAGCAGTCCCGGGGATCAGCCAGCGACCAAGCCCGTCGTCGCCGGCTCGGAGGGCAAGCCGGTGAATTCCGGGGCCCCAACGTCCAGTTCCGCGGCCCTTGGTGGTGTTCTCACCGCGACGGCTTCGAAGTCAACGGGTGCGGCTGGATCGGTTCCTGGTGGATCAGCTGCAAGCGCTGGCCCTGGTGCTGGTCGCCAAGCCGTTGGCGCTCCATCCCCAGCCGCTGCCGGCAAACCTGTGCGCGCCACCGCGGCCCCACCCGCCATCCCAACACCCGGCAGCTCCTCGCCAGGCGGTGCGGCGCCCCCGCCGAGCAATCCTGTGCCCTACCGCGTCACACTGCGGCTGCCCCGGGCCGATCCCGCTGCGCCCGCGGAGGTGCTGACCCGTGCCCTGAGGGCCGCCGGCGTGCCCTTTGAAGTGGAGACGATCGAGCGCATGCCGGCGCCGGCCACGGCGACACCGGCCGCTGGCAGCAAGCCGGCGCCGGCAATTCCCGCACCGGTCCGCTGAGCCGATGGCCCCTTCGATGCCCGCCTCCAGGCCAGAGCCCAGCCCCCAGCCGCCTGCGCCGCGGCTGGTCCCCGCCCCCCGGAGCGGCAGGCGCCCGCTCAGCCCTCGCCAGGCCCTGCAGCTCATGGACGCGGCCTACCTGGCCGCCGCCACCGCCCTGCTCTGGGCGGGGCTCTACTTCTTGCCGATCGGCAGCCCCCTGTTCCGCCTCGCCCTGCCCTTGCCCCTCACCCTGTTGCAGCTGCGCCACGGCGGTCGCTGCGCCGTGGAGGGTGTGGCGGTCTCGGTGTTGCTGCTGATCGCCCTGATGGGGCCGGTTCGTGGTCCGCTGATGCTCTTCCCCTTCGGCTTGCTGGCCCTCTGGCTGGGCTGGGCCTGGCGACGGGGCTGCAGCTGGTGGTTGTCGCTCTCGGTGGCGGCGCTGATCGGTTCCGCCGGCTTCCTGGTGCGGGTGGCGGTGCTCTCGGTGCTGGTGGGGGAAAACCTCTGGGTGCTGCTCATCTCCGTGGCCGCGGGCCTGCTGGATCGCCTTGCCGGCTTTGTGGGATCGGCGGCCACGTTCGATCTCAGCGTGGTTCAGCTGGTGGCCGTGTTGCTGCTGCTGATCCAGAATTTTGTCGTCTCGCTCTGCCAGCACGCCGTGGCCTATTGGATTTTTCCGCGGCTGCAGGCACCCATCCCCGAGCCGCCGCCCTCGCTGCAGGCGCTGGTGGCGCTTGACCCGCTTTGATCACCCCGCTGCGGCTCAGCGGCCCTGAGGCGATCGCCCGCGACTGGTGCGCCGACTGGATCCACCGTTGGCCCGCCACCCAGGTGCTGCTTCTGCTGGCCGCCACGGAGACAGCGGCCGTGGAGGGGATTTCGGCCGCCGGCGCCACCGGCCCCTCCCGGCGCTTCACCGCCGCCGCCGACGCCGAACTGCTGCTGCTGGGTCCGCGGCAGCCTCGACCCCATGCCCTGCCGCCTCTGCCGGCGGGGGTGTCGCCCGCCCTGATCAGCCATGTGGTGGTGGAGCGGTTGGGGCTGAACGCCTTGGTGGTGGACCTGGGCTGCCCGGTGGCCCCCGCCGTGCCGCATCTTCGCCTCGCCGCGCCGGCTGCTGGTGGTCCGGCCCGCTGCCTCAGCGGTGGCGCCGCCCTCGAACCCGCTCGGGTGGACGCGTTGCTGGCCCTGGGGCAGGCCTGGGCTGCGCGCCAGGCCCGGCTTGAGCCCGCCGCGCCATTGCTGGTGGCGGAATGCGTGCCGGGCGGCACCACCACCGCCCTGGCGTTGCTCAGCGGCCTGGGCGTTGAGGCGAGCGGCCTGGTGAGCGGTAGCTTGCGGCACCCCGTCCATGCCTTGAAGGCTGACCTGGTGGCCAAGGGGCTGGCGGCGGCGGGGTTGCTGGGGCGTTGCCCCGACGCGGCAACCCTGGACCAGCGGGCCGGCTGGGCTCGCAAGGTGGCCGCCTGCCTGGGAGATCCGATGCAACCGCTGGCTGCCGGTCTGGCCCTGGGGGCGGCCCGCCACGGTCTGCCGCTGCTGCTGGCGGGGGGCAGTCAGATGGCGGCGGTGCTGGCTTTGGCCTTCGCCCTGGCGCCCCCCGCCCTGCTGCCGCTGCTTGCCCGTTGGGTGGGGCTGGCCACCACTGGCTGGGTGGCGCGGGAGCCCGGCAGCGATCTGGCCCTGCTGCTGCGGCGGATCGGCGAGCGCTGGGGGGTGGAGCCTCTGGCTTTCGCCGCCGATCTGAACTTCCGCGGTTCGGTCCATCCCGCTCTGGCCGACTATGAACGGGGCTACGTGAAAGAGGGGGTGGGGGCTGGCGGCCTGGCGGTGCTGTGGCAGCTCAGCGGCCGCCGGCCTGAAGATCTGGCCCGCGCCTGCGACAGTGCTTGCCGCCAGCTGCTGGCCGAGTCCCGCGCTGGGGCAGGGGCGCAGGGCGCTGCTGGCGACGCGGCGCCGGCTGGTGGGGTGTCGAGACCAGGGTTGGAAGCGACTGGCCAGCCAGCCCATGCCGCCTTCCTGGCGGCTGGTCAACCAGCAACAGGGACTCAGGAGGCTGCGGGCCAAGCCGCTCTTGGCAGCGCCATGGCAACCGGCAGCGCCATGGCAACTGGCAGCGCCATGGCAACTGGTACCGCCACGGCGACTGGTACCGCCGCGCCGACTGGCACCGCCGTCGCTGGCGATCTGAGGGCCGCTGGCCTGGTTGCCGAGGACAGCCCGGCTCAGAGCGGGGTGACCGCCGCACCGCTTGCGCAGCGGGGTGGGGCCGGGGCCTTGCTGTCCCAGGGGAGTGGGGCCAAAGCCCCGCGTCAGCGGGGCTTTGGCCCTGAAACGGCGCGGGGCGCGACGGCGGCTGCCTCCGGTCCTGGGGGCGGGTGAGCATGGGCGTGGCGCAGGTGTTGGGCGACAACGACTACGGCGGCTGTCTCAGCCGCCGGGCGCTGCTGGGGTTGGCGGCCATGACTGGCGTGGGCCTGCTCAGCGGCTGCCAGAGCCGCCCGAACGAACTGCTCGCCAGCCGCGGCGATCTCTCCAGCGCCTGGGCGGCGCTGCTGCCGCGGGGCTGGAGCCTCAAGATGCTGGACGATCCCCAGCTGGTGCTGGCCCAGCGCGACCAGGCCCAGCTGCTGCAGCTCAGCGATGGCTGGGCCGGCAGCCTTGACCCCACCGGCCAGGCGCCCATCGGCAGCGACGCTTTGCTGGCGCGGTTGGACCCGGCCGCTCAGCCCGTCAGCCGCCTTTTCGCCCAAGACGGTCCGGCGCGGGCCTGGCCCTGGTCCGTCAGCCCCTGGGTGCTGGTGCTGCGCAGTCGCCCCGACCTGATGCGCCATGCGGCCGAAGGTTGGAACCTGCTGCTCGATCCCAGCCTGGCCGGCAAGCTGGTGCTGCCCTCCAGCCCCAGGGTGACGATGGCGCTGATGGGCGAGGACCCCGGCCGCCTGGCTCAGCTGAGGCGCGCCGCCTTGGCCTACGACGAGCCGAATGGCTTGAACCTGCTGCTCACGGCCAAGGCGGAAGCGGTGGTGGTGCCGCGCCAGCGGGTGGTGCCGCTGCTACGGCGTGACCCGCGTCTGCAGGTGCTGCTGCCCAACGGCGGCGCGCCGCTCAGCTGGAATCTGCTGCTGCGCGGCGGCAAGCCCACGCCGGAAGCGCCTCTGGACTGGCTGGCGGCGGTGCTGGATCCGCCGCTCCTGCCCAGGCTGCTGCAGGCGGGCTGGGTGCCCCCCCTGCCCCCAGGTGACCTGGAGCGTGCCGTCATGGGGCTGCCCGAACCGCTGGCCCGGCTGCTGGCGCCGCCCGAGCAGGTGTGGCGCCGCTGCTTCAGCCTGCCGCCCCTCACCGCCGCGGAACGCCAGCGGCTGCAACGGTTGTGGCAGGCCAGCGCAGCAACTCCGGCCGCCGCGTCCGGCTGACGGGTCGGCTTAGCCCCACAGCCGTCGCCGCGGAGGTGCCGCCAGGCGGCGGTGGGTGTCCGCCAGCAGGTCGGGGATCGGCAGCTCCAGAGGGCAACGCGGCAGGCAGGCCCCGCAGGCCTGGCAGGCGCTGGCATCCAGCTGTTCCCACCAATGGCCGGCCCGACCGATCAGGCTGTAGCGCTCGCGGGCGAAGGTCTCCATGCCATGGCCCACCGCCAGATTGCGCAGGCGCAGCAACGCCGGGATCGGCACCCCGTTGGGGCAGGGCAGGCAGCGGCGGCATTGGCCGCAGCGCTCCGCTCCGAGCCGCTCCCGGCCGGCCCGCTCCAACCGCTCCAGGGCCTGTCGCTCGGCGTCGCTGAGCGGGCCGGTGGCAGTGGCCAGGTCGTGCGCGAGATCGAGATCTCCTGGCCGGGCGGCTCCGACGCTGAGAGTCGTGATGCCCTGGGCCAGCAGAAAGCGGTAGGCGAGTCGCAGCGGCTGGAACGGCTGGCAGTCCGCCAGCAGCGCCTCGGGCGGGTCATAGAGCCGGCCGCCTTTGTCGGCGGGGGAGATCGCCAGCACGCCGATGCCGGCCGCCAGGGCCGCCCGGGCCAGCGGCAGGCGCTCCTGGTCGAACAGGTGCAGATGCAGGTTGCAGAAGCTGAAACGTCCGCTGGCCAGGGCCGCCTCGATCAGCGCCGTGGAGCCGTGGCTGCTGAAGCCCACCTGCTCCACCAAGCCCTCCCCCACGGCCCGCTCCAGCAGCATGGATCCCGGGCCTTGCAGGGCCCAGGCCAGCTGCTCCGCTGTGTTGAGGCCATGCAGCGCCAGGTTGTGCAGCCGGCTGATGCCAAGGCGCGCCAGGCTGGCCCGCAGCTGGCGCAGGCCCTCCTCCAGGCTGGGGCCAGGCAGCAGCTTGCTGGTGATCACCAACCGCCGTCGGGCGGTCGGATCGCGGCTGGCCAAGCGATTCAGCGCCTGGCCGAGAAAGGCCTCGGCGGGGCCATAGGCCGGGGCCGTCTCCAGGTGGTTGATACCGGCGGCCAGAGCTGCCGTCAGCACGGCCTCCATCTGGTCCGGATGGTCCAGAGCCCGCATCGTGCCCAGGGTGAACGGCGTCACCGGACGCCCCGGCCCAAAGGGCCTGACCAGGGGGCTCGGCGCCGCGGCTTGCGGGGGGTCAGGTTCCGGCGTGGGGCCCCCCTGGTGTCTCTCCGCCAGCGTCGCCCTGACCCGCTGCGGCATCCGTGCCCGTCCCTGGCCCAGCTGGGGGTGAGAGGTCTGGGGCTGAAGCCTGAGGAGGCGGAGGGATGTCCGCTTCAGCCTCAGCGCCGATCGCTGGCCCAGCCTCACCAGGCTCCCCAACCGTCTCGCCACGCCCCTCGCCAGCGGTTGGTTCGCCCCCGGACGCGTCGGCTTCGCCCTCCTCGGGGATGGCCTTGCCGAGATGGCGAATCAGTTCGGCGGGGCTGGTGCGCTCCAGGAAGCGGCGGAAGTCTTCCTGGTCCTCGGCGTCGGCTTCGGCATCGACGGGAATGGAGGCATCGCCCACCACCTCCTCCAGCATCCAGATCCCGGCGTCGGTGCGCAGGGCCAGAGCGATGGCGTCGCTGGGCCGGGCATCGAGCTCATGGCCGCCGCCGGAGGCGTCGCTCAGCTTGAGCACGGCCCGGAAGGTGTTGTCCTCAATGGCATGGATGATCACCTTCTCGAGCGTCAGCTGACCGGCGGCCATCAGGCTCACCATCAGATCGTGGCTGAGTGGGCGAGGCGGCTTGACGCCGTTGAGCCCGGCCAGGATGTTCTGGGCCTGGGCCTGATCGATCCAGATCGGCACCTGGCGCCGCGCTGAGGGATCGCGCAGCAGCACGATCGGGCTGCGGCTGGCTGCGTCGAGGGCGATCCCGGCGACCCGCATCTCCACCATGGCGAGCTTGGCCTCCTCGCTGCTCAAGGCTGTTGTTCGATTATGGCCAGGTGGGTCGACGCGGAGGCTGCCAAGCCATGTTCACCGGATTGGTGCGGGCGCTCGGCCGGCTGGAGACCCGCTCTGGCGGCGTGCGGATCACCCCGGCCACGGGCGGCCGCTTCACCCCGGCCGAGCTGCACTCGCTCGGCGCTTTGTCCCTGGGCGACAGCGTGGCGGTTGATGGCGTCTGCCTCACGGTGGCGAGCCTGCGGGGCGAGGGGGGGAGCGGCGGATTTGAGGCGGATGTGAGCGAGGAGACCCTGGAACGCAGCAGCCTGAGCCAGAGGGCGGCGACGCGGCAGCTGGTGAATCTGGAACCGGCTCTGCGGCTGCTGGATCGTCTCGGCGGCCATCTCGTCAGCGGTCATGTCGACGGCCTCGGCAGGATCCTCGATCTGCGCCGCAGCGGTCCGGCCTGGTGGCTGGAGATCGGTTGGCGGGAGCCCCGCTACGGCCGCTACATCTGCGAGAAGGCGAGCGTGGCGGTGGATGGCATCAGCCTCACGGTGGCGGACTGCAGCGCCCTGGGCGACCGCTTTCGCATCGCCGTGATCCCCCACACCTGGGAGACCACCACCCTGGCCCAGCGGCAGGTGGGCGATTGGGTGAATCTGGAGGCGGATCTGCTGGCCAAGTACAGCGAGCGCTTGCTGGCGGCCCGCGGTTGGGGTCTTCCCAGCGCTGGGCAGGCACTGCCAACCGAGGCGGTTCTGCCGCTGAGTTCACCCATCCCAACCCAGCCGGCGACCACCAGCGAGGACGCGCCGATCACGGCCGCCTGGTTGGCCGAGCGGGGCTGGTGAACGGGCACAAGCCCGGGTTGGCGCCTGCTGCGGCCTCAACGGGCGGTGCATGCCGCCGCAATCGACGCGGGATGCCGCGCCAGCCCTGGGCTCTGAACGGAGGGTGATCCACCGCTCTCACGGCAATGCTGTGCACCCCCTTTCGCTTGGGACGGCGGACTCATGGCATCAACCACCGCGACGTTGGGCGGAAGCTGCTGCCGGCCATGGGCCTGGCGGCCCGCTGGAGGGGGATCACAGAACCCAGCGCAGCCATTGCCAGGCGGGGTTGAGGTTGTCAGGGTTGGCCCCAACCTCATGCCCGGCATCCGCCTCGCCATGGCCCGTTCTGATCTCATCCTGCGCCGCAGTGCCGCAGCCCTGCGGGGCTTCACCATGTTTGAGGGGGTGCTGTTCCTCGTGCTGGGCATCCTGGCGCTGATCTTTCCGGTTGTGGCCTCGAAATGGGTCACGGCAATGGTGGCGATCGGCTTTCTGGTCGGGGGGCTGGTGGGGCTGATCAACACGCTCAATCGGGCCCGCCGGCTGCGCGGTCCTGTGACCTTCTGGCGCCTCGTGCTGGCGGTGCTGTTCAGCGTGACCGGCTTCTGGATGGTGCAGCAACTGGGGGCCGGGCCACTCTCCGCCAAGGCCCAGGTCGCGGGCCTGGCCTTGGCGATTGGCGTGGTGTTTTTGGTGGAGGGGGTGGTGGAGATCATCCTGTCGCTGACCCACCGCCACTTGCCGGGGTGGGGCTGGGGCCTGAGCAACGGGGGGATCACCCTGATCCTCGGAGTGTTGATCCTCTCGATGAAGTTCTGGAACCTGCTCTGGGTGCTGGGATTGCTGGTGGGAATCAGCTTTCTGTTCACCGGCATCGACCTACTGAGGTTCAGCGCCAGCTTTCACCCGGATGAAGAGTAGGGGCGTACCGGATCGTTCGAGCCGGTCGCGGCTCAGGCCAACGGGTCAGATCCGTCGAACTCCTGCGCGCCCGACGCAGCACCCTTGACCGCCGGATCGTCGTCCACCGCATCGTCTGCTGCAGCACCGCCTTCTGCAGCATCCTCGTCCGCCGCATTGTGTTCTGCAGCAGGATCATCGTCAGCGGCTGCGTCGTTCAGCTCGGCGGCTTCAGACAGGGGCAGCAACAGGATGGAGCCGGTTTCGCGTTCCAATTCGATGCGGAATTCCTGGCCGGGTTCCAGCCCCATCAGCTTGGTGTAGGCCTGGCCAATCAGCAGGTTGCCGTTGCCATGCACGCGGGTGCGGAATACGGCCTGGCGTCCCTTGCCGTTGCCCCTGACCGTGCCACCAGCACCAGGGCGCCCAGCCGCTCGCCCATTGCCGTTGCCGGCAGCCTCCGGAAGTTTGTACCCCTTGGCGAGGATCAAGGCACGGTAGAAGCTCTTTTTCAGGAGCCGGCCACTGGGGCCCACGTAACCGCAGGCGCGGGCGATCTGATCCTCGGGTCGGTTGCTGAGGGAGCGAGCTTTGTCCAGCAAGGCCTTGCCCTCGAGCATCACCACCGGCATGGCTGCTGCTGCGCCACCCGAACCGGTTTGGGCTGCGCCGGAGAACTCAGGGAAAACCATTGCGTTGTGATTGACAACATCATGTGCCGCAATTGTGCCGGCTTGTGCCTTGAAGTCGCAAGGGGATCGTTTTTTTGGTGCCCGTGTGGGTCAGCCCCAGACGGACTTCAAAGCAGATAAAGGATGCCGTACAGCACCACCCATATGCCGTCGACGAAATGCCAGTAGAGCTCGGCGGCCTCGAAGCCGAACGGTTCGCTCGCGCTGATCCGCCCTTGGGGCCTGGACTGGAACCAGACGATCAGGATGCAGATCACGCCGAGGGTGACGTGCAGACCGTGGAAACCGGTGAGGGCGTAGAAGGTACTGGCGAACAGATTGTCGGTCAGCCCGAAGGGCAGATTGAAGTACTCAACCATCTGGCCCGCCAGGAAGGCGATGCCGAGGGCGCCAGTGATCAGCAGCCAGAGCCGGGAGCCCTGGCGATCCGCGGCCATCAGCCGTTTGCCAGCGCGGTGAAAGGTGAAACTGCTGACCAGCAGCAAGACGGTGTTGATCGTGGGCAGCAGCAGCTCCCGGTCGAAGTTGGCCCCTGGGGGGAGAGTGTTGACCGCTCGGAAGGTGAGATAGGCGGCAAAGAACCCGGCGAAGGTCATGCCATCGGCCACCAGAAAAGTGGCCAGGCCGAACAGGCGGGCGTCGTGATGGCCAGAGTCCGCCTCGTGATGGCCGGCGTGGTGGACGCCCTCGCTCGCTTCCACGGCGGAGGCAGGACTGGATCCAGGGGCGAGGCTGGTCATGGTGGTGTGGCAGCGAGAGCGCAGATGGCGGGGGGTGGAGTGGCGTTGGAGGACTCTGCTGGCATCAGCTCCAGAGTTGCTGGCCGGTGACACTGCCCAGGTCGATCAACTTGGGATCATGTCCATAGCCGTAGGGCTCTTTCACCAGGGGAGCTTCTCCCTTCCAGTTTTCCACCGGCGGAGGAGAACTGGTCAACCATTCGGGAGTGAGAGCACGCCAAGGGTTGTCTCCGGCGACAGGGCCTCGCAGCATGCTATGGATCACATTGTAGAGAAATGGAAGGGAACTGATCGCCATCAGCAGAGCGCCCACACTGCTGACCTGATTCCAAAGGGTGAACTGGGGGTCGTATTCCGCGACGCGGCGCGGCATCCCATTGAGTCCGAGCCAATGCTGGGGAGCAAAGCAAAGATTAAAACCGATGAACGTGAGAATAAAATGCAAACGACCAAGGTTTTCATCCATCATGCGGCCAGTAAATTTTGGGAACCAGTGATATACTGAAGCGAAAATTACAAACACTGTGCCGCCATAGACGATGTAATGGAAATGACCGACAACAAAATAGGTGTCGTGGACGTGGATGTCAAAGGGGACTTGGGCCAAGGCGACACCGGTGATCCCGCCAAAGACGAAGTTAAAGATGAAACCACAAGCAAACAGCATGGCGCTGTTCAGAGCGATTTTTCCGCGCCAGAGCGTGGCGAGCCAGTTGAAGAACTTGATACCAGTGGGGACGGCGATGAATGATGTGGCGATCGTGAAGAACAGGCGCATCCACGGGGGTGTGCCACTGGTGAACATGTGGTGAGCCCAGACAATCAACCCCAGCACAACAATGGCCATGATCGAATACACCATCGTCACGTACCCAAAGAGTGGCTTGCGGGCATGCACCGGCAGGATCTCGCTGACCAATCCGAAAGCCGGCAGCACCATGATGTAAACGGCTGGGTGTGAATAGAACCAGAAAAGATGTTGGTAAACGACGACGTTGCCACCCATGCTTGGGTTAAAGAAGCCGGTATGGGCAACGATGTCGAAGCTCAACATCAGCAAAGTTCCGGCCAGCACTGGGGTGGACAGGACAACGAGGATGCTGGTGCCGAGCATCGCCCAGCAATACATCGGCAGTTGCATCATCCCCAGTCCAGGGCGACGCAGCTTCAAGATCGTGGCGATGAAGTTAATGCCGCCGAAGATCGAACTGCCGCCAAGCAACAGAACCCCCAGGATCCAGATCACCTGAGCAGTTGCTGGTGTGGTGGTGCTCAAGGGTGGATAGGCCGTCCAGCCGGATTGGGCAGATCCGGTGATGAAGTGGCTGCCGATCAACAGGATTCCAGCAGGGGGAATCAGCCAAAAGGCAACGGCATTGAGCCGCGGAAAGGCCATGTCCCGGGCTCCGACATAAAAGGGAATCAGATAATTCCCAAAAGCCCCATTGACAACAGGCACGATCCAAAGAAAAATCATCACCGTGCCATGCAGGGTGAGTACTTCGTTATAGGTTTCACGGGGCACAAAATCCGAGAGCGGGCTGGCCAGCTCAGTGCGAATGATGCCCGCCAAAGCACCTCCTATGAAATAGAAAAGAAAACCTGCCACGAGGTATTGAAGGCCGATCACCTTGTGATCGAGACTGAAGCTGAAGTATTTCAACCAGCCCTGAGGTTGCAGGGATGGGGCAGCTGGAGGGGGTGAGGGCTGGAAATCGGTGGGGCTAGCAACGGTCATGGCGCAGTCGCAGATGGGGATGCTGAAGTGGAATCAGGCGGTCGCCGCGGGAGCCATGGCGATGGTGGTGGGGCTGTTCTTTTGCAGCCAGCTGTCGTAGTCGGCAGGTTCGTGGACCACCACCGTGGAGCGCATACCGCCGTGGTAAGGGCCGCAGAGTTCGGCGCAGACAATCGGATAGTTGCCGGCTCGAGTGGCCGTGAAGGTCAACACGGTGGGCTGGCCAGGAATCACGTCTTGCTTGAGGCGGAACTGGGGAACCCAGAAGGCATGGATCACATCGTTGGCCTTCATGCGCAGCTCCACAGGCTGGCCGAGGGGTACGTGAAGTTCACCACTGGTGATGTTCGCATCCGGATAGTGGAAAATGAATGCAAACTGCATGGCAGTGAGCTCAACTGGAAGTACAGCCTGGGCTGGGGTGCTGGCACTGGTCATACCGCCCACCGGGCCGATCCCGCCCCAGATCCGAGGCTCAGAGGAGAGTCCGTCACCGCTGTTGGCGCTGACCATCTCGGCCATGGCGCCTTGGTGGTGCATGGTGCTGTGATCGTTCAGATCGACCATGCCGCCCATGCGCTCATAGATGTCATAGCTGTAGATACCGATGAACAGAACCACAACAGCTGGGATGGCTGTCCAGAGAATCTCCAACGGCAGGTTGCCTTCAATCGCAGCGCCATCCAGGTTGTCGCCAGCGCGGCGGCGGAAGCGCACCAAGCTGAACACCAAGAGGCCGGCAATGCCGAGGAAAAGGATCGTGCCGATGCTGAAAAGCACGGCAAATAACCCGTCGTAGACGGGTGCATTGGTGCTGGCGTCCAGCGGCAGCAAGTTGATGCTCCGGGAGGCCCAGATGCCGGTGAGAACCAGCACCATGCCCACCAGGAGGGTGATCAGAGGGGTGGGAATAGGCACGACGCTTCAGGAATCGAACGGAGTTGAAGGCGAATCAACACCAATCCCACCAGCCTATGGGCGATTGCATGGCGGCGCGAGGACGTGTTCTGAGACGCTGCCTTTTGGCGTCAAAGTTAACAGTTGCGGGCGAGATGTCAGTGATTCCTGATCCGGCAGATCCCGCTACCTTGTGTGTCCCTTGGACTTGTCCATTGGCGAGTTCTGTCCCTGTTTCAACAGTTACTGAAGCCTCGGAATCCTCTGGGGCAGCGGGTTCCACCGCAGTTCATGCCACCGCGATCCAGGCCGCAGCGGTCAACGCAGCAGCGGCACAAGCCGCAGCCGCTCACGCCGCCGCGGCCGCCCAGGACGCTCCGCGGCTGCGCCAGGCCATCAGGCTGCTGTGTTGCCATCTGGTGGTGGCCCTGGTTGCGCTGGTGGTGATCGGTGGAGCCACCCGTGTGATGGAGGCGGGCTTGGCCTGTCCCGATTGGCCGCTCTGCTACGGCTCACTGCTGCCGGGTGGGAGGATGAATCTCCAGGTGTTTCTGGAGTGGTTCCACCGCCTGGATGCCTTTGTGGTCGGCGTGGCCCTGCTGGTGCTGGCCGGAGCCAGCCAGTGGCGGCGGCGGCACCTGCCCCGCTGGTTGCCTTGGGCCGCCGGTCTGGCTCTGCTGCTTGTGGCCATTCAGGGCGGGCTGGGCGCGCTGACGGTGCAGCGGCTCCTGGCCGCGGGCACCGTCACCGCCCACCTGGCCACGGCCCTGCTGCTGGTGCTCTTGCTCAGCGCCATCGCCCAGGCGCTGGAGACACCCCCTCCCGCCGTCGGCTCCCCGCTTCAGCAAGCCCCAACCCTGCCCCGCTGGTGGCTGCCGTTGGCCCTGCTGTCCGGGTTGCCCCTGTTCGCCCAATGCTTGCTCGGAGGCGCCATGGCCAGCCGCTGGGCGGTGGACCGTTGCCTCCAGGCCGGTGAGGCCTGTCAGTGGCTGGCCCTGCACCGCCAGGTGGCTGGCCCGGCGGCCCTGAGCCTGGCGTTGCTGGCCATCGCCAGCTGCTGGCTGCCGGCCAATCAGCGTTCGCTGCGCCTGTTCAGCGGAGCCGCCCTGCTGCTGGTCGCCTGCCAGGTGGCCCTGGGCATCGCCTCCCTGCGCCTCGGCCTCTCCCAGCCCTCTCTGACGATCGCCCACCAGCTGTCGGCCGCGCTGCTGGTGGCCCTGGTCGGCGCCATCTGGGGCGTTTCGCTCCAGCGCCGCCCCAGGGCTGTCGCCATCTCGCCGGCATTTTTACCCACACCCTGAGGAGCCATGGTCAGCGTTGTTTTCCGTCCCCAGGGCGAACTCGGCGGCCCCACCCCGCCACCGCCGAAGACTCCCGCCGCCGCCGTCCGCCCCTCGGTGCGCCTGCCGGCCTGGCTGGAGGTGGCCAAGCCGCGGCTGATCCCGCTGCTGTTGGCCACCACCGTGGCCGGCATGGCCGTCAGCGGTGGCTGGCCCTTGGCGCCGCAACGGTTGATCTGCACGCTGATGGGAGGGGCCTTGGCCTCAGCCGCGGCCGGGGTTCTCAACTGCCTTTGGGAGCAGGATCTCGATGGCCGCATGCAGCGCACCAGCCGCCGGGCCTTGCCGTCCGGTCGCCTGGCCCAAGGGCGCGCCTTCGGCCTGGCCGTCGCCTTGACCCTGGCGTCGGTGCTGGTGCTGCTGGTGGGGGTCAATGCCCTCGCCGCTTCCCTCTCGCTGCTGGGCCTGTGCAGCTACGTGCTCCTTTACACCGCCCTGCTCAAGCCCCGCACCAGCCAGAACATCGTGATCGGCGGCGTGGCCGGGGCGATCCCTCCCCTGGTGGGCGCTGCCGCCGCCACCGGCCAGCTGAGCTGGGCCTCCTGGTGGCTGTTTGCCTTGGTGGTGGTCTGGACCCCGGCCCATTTCTGGGCCTTGGCGCTGTTGCTGCGGGAGGACTACCGCTCCGTGGGCATCCCGATGCTGCCGGTGGTTCGCGGGGAGGTGTTCACAGCCCGGATGATCGGCCGCTACAGCTGGCTGACGGTGTTGCTCAGCGGGCTGGGAGCCCTGGCGCTGCCCAGTGGCGGCTGGCTCTACGCCGTGCTGGTGCTGCCCTTCAACGGCCGCTTGCTCCAGCTCAGCGCCAACCTGGGCCAAGCTCCAGACGATCCCCAGGCCGCCCGCAACCTGTTCCGCTGGTCGATCTTTTATCTCTTCGGGGTCTGCCTGCTGCTGGTGCTGGCCCGCAGTCCCCAGGCCCTCGGCTCGCCGCTGCCCCTGGCTGGGGGCCTGTGGGGGGCGCTCCTGACGGTCGGCTCTTCTTAGATTGCGAGCCGATTTCCAGCGGAGACCCCGGGCTTGATTGAGCTCCAGCACCTCAGCAAGCGCTACGGCGGGGGCCGGTCCGCCCCGATCCAGGCCCTCGACGACCTCAACCTGACGGTGCCTGCAGGCTGCCTTTACGGCCTGCTCGGTCCCAATGGCGCCGGCAAGACCACCGCCCTGCGCATCCTCGCCACCCTGCTGGCGCCGGACTCCGGCAGGGTGCTGGTCGGGGGCCTCGACGCCCTGGCCGAACCGCGGCGGGTGCGCCGCCTGCTCGGCTACGTGGCCCAGGAGGTGGCCCTTGACAAAATTCTCAGCGGCCGCGAGCTGCTGCGGCTGCAGGCCGATCTGTACCACCTGCCGGCGGGCGAGCGTCAGAGCCGCATCGCTGAACTGATCGAGCTGCTGGGCATGGCGAGCTGGATCGATCGCCGCAGTGGCTCCTACTCCGGAGGCATGCGCCGCCGCCTTGATCTGGCCGCTGGATTGCTGCACCGCCCCAGGGTGCTGGTGCTCGATGAACCCACGGTGGGGCTCGACATCGAGAGCCGCGCCGCGATCTGGGAGGTGCTGCGGCTGCTGGTGCGGCAGGGCACCACCGTGCTGTTGAGCAGCCACTACCTCGAGGAGGTGGATGCCCTCGCCGATCGGCTGGCCATCGTCGATGCCGGTCGTGTGCTGGCGGAGGGATCGCCCGCGCAGCTGAAGGCAGCCCTCGGCGGCGATCGCGTCACCCTGCGGGTGCGGGAGTTCAGCGATGAACCCGAAGCCGAGAAGGTTCGCCAGCTGTTGGAGGCCTGCCAGGGGGTGAGCCAGGTGGTGGTCAACCGCTCCCAGGGCTACTCCCTCAATCTCGTCGTGGACAGCGATGCGGTGCTGGAGCGTCTGCGCCAGCAGCTGAGCGAGGCCCAGCTGCCGGTGTTCGCCCTGGCCCAGAGCCGCCCCTCCCTGGACGACGTGTATCTGCAGGCCACCGGCCGCACGCTGATGGATGCGGAGCTGGCGGTGGCCGGACAGCGCGACACCAAGGCGGAGCGCCGCCAGAGCATGCGTTGAACCCCTGACCAGACCGGCCTCACCGAGTGCCTCGCCGAGTGCCTCACCGCCGCCACAGCCACCGCCAAGCCGCCGCCCCAGCCGCAGAAGCCGCCGTCTGATCTGGCTGCAGGACCCAATCCCCGTTCCCCCCACCCCGCGATCTCGATGACCAGCGCCATCCCCTCCCTCGACCGCGACGCCCCACTGCTGCCGCCCGAGCCCTCGGCCTGGGCCGAGATCAGCCAGGAGACGTTCGCCCTCACCCGTCGCTTGTTTGTGCAGTTGCTGCGGCGGCCCTCCACCCTGGTGGCCGGCGTGCTGCAGCCGCTGATCTGGTTGGTGCTGTTCGGCGCCCTGTTCGCCAACGCGCCAGCGGGGTTGTTGCCCGGCGGCGGCAGTTACGGGCGTTTCCTCGGCGCTGGCGTGATTGTGTTCACCGCATTCAGCGCGGCCCTGAACGCCGGGCTGCCGGTGATGTTCGACCGGGAATTCGGCTTCCTCAACCGGCTGTTGGTGGCGCCCCTGCGCTCGCGCAGCTCGATTGTGTTCGCCTCCGTGCTGTACATCACCAGCCTCAGCATGGTGCAGAGCCTGGCGATCATGGCCACCGCGGCCCTGCTGGGTTATGGCTGGCCCGGCCCCACCGGCCTGCTGCTGGTGCTGGTCACCTTGTTGCTCCTGGTGTTTGCTGTCACCGCCCTGAGTCTGGGCCTGGCTTTCGCCCTGCCGGGGCACATTGAGCTGATCGCGGTGATCTTCGTGGCCAACCTGCCGCTGTTGTTCGCCAGCACCGCCTTGGCCCCGATCAGCTTCATGCCCCCCTGGTTGGGCTGGCTAGCGGCCCTGAATCCCCTTACCTTCGCGATTGAACCGATCCGGGCCGCCTACGGCGATGGCTTTCGCCTCACCGATGTGGTCTTGGTGGCTCCCTACGGCTCCCTCAACGCCGCCACCTGCCTCGCCATCCTTGCCGCCCTCGCCACAGGGTTGTTTCTGGCGATCCGTCCGCTGCTCGACCGCAAGCTCACCTGACGAGACCCCCCGTGACCCCCGCCCTCACCGTCGAAGCCACAGCTGAACGCGCAGCCGAACCCGCTCACGAACGCGCAGTCGAACGCCCCGCCGAAGGCCAGCCGGCTGGGCCATGCCCGGACGACAGGCAGACGCAGCTGATCAGCTTGGTGCGTGAGCGCAACGCGGCGGGGACCGCCCGGCAGCTGGAGTCCTGGGTGCATCGCCGCGGCCTGGCGTCGTTGCAGGCGTTTCGGCAGGCCGCGGTGCCGGATCTGCTCTCCGAGGCGGATGACGCCTGGCTGGAGGGTTGCCTCCATCAGCCCCTGGAGCGGCGGTTGGCGAATGAGGCCTTAGCTCGAGACCCCTTCAGCTGCGCTGGCGTGGACTCGCTGGCCGGGCCGGATCCAGGTGCTGCTGCTGGCCCCGAGCAGCCGATGGGCATGGAAACCAGCCCGACCGGCCAGGGCTCGATTCAGACTCAACAGGATGGCGTGGTTCAGGTGGCCAGCCCCAAGCCTCCCCTGCCGTTCCCGTCCAACGAACAGTTCGCCTCGGCCGGGCTGGCAAGCGATGACGAGGCTGGGTCACACCAGCAAGCGCTGGAGGAGCCTTGGCCCGATGCCACCTTCAACGCGGAGATCAACCCCAGGATCAACCCTGAGATCGGCCTCGCGTCGGGCACCGCGATCGCCGATACGGGTTTCGCCACGGGCTGCGTGGAGGCCAACCCGGAGTTGAGGGCCCTGGACAGGAGTGCTGAGCTGGGCTCCCGTGACCGTTTGGATGGTGTCGCCAGGGATCAAGAGGGCGTCGCTGCGACCGCGACCGGACCGGCCGCTGGAGCTGAGCTTGGAGCGGGGCCCGAGGATCAGGCGGAGGTCACCTCCGCGGCCCAGTCAGGCCCCTCGCAACCCCCAGGGCTGGAGCGTGGGCTCTCCGCCCCGGGTGCCGTGCTGGTGGATGCGCCTCAACGGCTGCGCCGCAAGCTCGTCGGGTCCTTCGGCAAGGCGCGGGTGCTGATGCGGGCCTGCTTTGAGGAGGCCATCAGCACCCTCCACCCCCATGGCGATGCGGATCAGAACGTGACGGAGCCGCTTGAGAGCGCCGCCGCAGCCGCCGAGGGCAGCGCCGGGGCACCTGATCCGCTGGCGTCGTCCTGGCCCAGCCTCAACAGCCCAGCCGCGGCGACCGCGCAACCCGCCAGCCCCGTCAGCCTGCCCACAGCCACGTCGGCTCCGATCGGAGCGGGCCCCAGCTGGGTGGCCCCCCCCGGGGCGGACGCCGGTGGGGCCGATGGGACGGGCGCCGCCCCCCTGGCGGCTTGGAGCCGCTCCCTGGCCAGCTCCTTGCCAACCGCCTCCTTGGATGTGCCGCTGCAAGCCCCTCCAGCACCAGCACCAGCCCACCTGGCCGACCTGAGGGCGTGGTTGCCCGGGTCTTCAGGCCAGGATCGCCGCGCCAGCTGAGATGGTCCTTCCGGAGAGCGAGCAGCTGCGCGGCGGCCTCATCGTGTCGGTGCAGGCCCCCGAGGGTTCCCCGCTGCGCCAACCGGCTGTGATCGCCGCGATGGCTGAGGCCTGTCTGGCCAACGGTGCCGTGGGCGTGCGCCTCGAAAGCCCCGAACACATCGGCGCGGTGCGGCGGCGCTGCCCCGATGCCCTGATCATTGGGCTGTGGAAGCGCACTGATGCCGACAGCCCCGTCTACATCACCCCTGGCTGGGCGGAGATCGCGGCGGTGTGGTCCGCCGGAGCCGATGTCATCGCCCTCGACGCCACGGATCGGCCTCGCCCCGGGGCCGCCGATCTGCCCCAGCTGATCCAGCGTTGCCGCGAGGAGCTGGGGGCGCCGCTGATGGCGGACGTTGACAGCGTTGCCATGGGCCTGCGGGCAGCCCAGCTGGGCTGCGCCTGGATCGGCACCACCCTCTATGGCTACACCGCCGAAACGGCAGGGCAGGCACCTCCCGCCCTGGAGTTGCTGCCGGAGCTGAAGGCCGAGCTGCCGCCCAACAGCCTGCTGATCTGTGAGGGCGGCATCGGCTCGCCGGCCCAGGCGCAAGAAGCGCTGCGGCGCGGTGCTGACCTGGTGGTGGTGGGCACCGCGATCACGGGGGTGGATCTGCAGGTGGCGGCGTATGTGAAGAAGTTGGGCGAGGGAAATCAAGCTTTTCCCTAAGCCCGCGGCGCTGGGAGGACCAAGACCTCACCATGAGGAAACGCCCTCTTTGAGGTGAGTTGTTCGCCAGGAGCGAAAACCATGGCCCAACCTTTGATGCTTCGGTTCAGCGGAGCAAGTCTTCGCCGCACGATGGGTTTGAGCGGCGGTGGCGTCGCCCTGTTCGGCGCGGTGCTGATGAGCCTGCCCAGTGCCGGGCAGCTCACCGAGATGCAGGCGTTGAACAGGGAGCTTGGCAAGCTCTGCTCCAGCCCTCCGCCCCAGGCACGCACGGTTTGTCGCCTGCATGCCCGGCTGGTCAACACCCTCGGATTCAGTTGAACCTGCCCGGTGATTGCCGCTCGCTTGAGGGGGGCGGTTGACGCCGCCTGGTTGATGCGCGACTGGTTGGTCCCCGGGTCTGACCAGCCCCACGCACGCAAGCGCCAGCGTGGGGCTGCTGTGCTTCGCGCGAACCTTTAGCCCTGGGCTGGCGCCAGGCTTGCAGGCACCTGCGTGGCGCTGGTGTGGTGCTTGTGAACCGTTAGCCCTGGGCTGGCGCCTTCCCGCCCAAGGCTGAACCTGGTGAATCGGCTGCCGCCGGCTCACATCATCCCGGGCATGCCCATACCGCCCATGCCACCCATGCCGCCCATGCCACCCATGCCGCCCATGCCGCCCATACCACCGCCTGGGGCCGCGGGGGCGGCCGGCTCGGGTTTGTCGGCGATCACCGCCTCGGTGGTGATCAGCAGCGAGGCGATCGACACCGCATCCTGCAGGCAGAGGCGCACCACCTTGGCGGCGTCAAGGATGCCGGCCTCGCGCAGATCCTCGTAGGTGCCGCTGAGGGCGTTGAAGCCGACGCCATCGCGCAGCACCCGCTCCACCACCACATCGCCATCACGGCCGGCATTGGCGGCGATCTGGCGCAATGGCGCGCTCAGGGCCCGCTGCACGATCTCGATCCCCACGCGCTCATCGCCAGAGCTGCTGGCGATCAGACCATCCAAATCAGCGGCCAGGCGCAGCAGGGTGGAGCCGCCGCCGGCCACAACACCCTCCTCCACCGCGGCTCGGGTGGCGTTGAGGGCATCCTCAATGCGCAGCTTGCGGTTGCGTAGCTCGGTTTCGGTGGGGGCGCCCACCTTGATCACCGCGACGCCTCCGGCGAGCTTGGCGATCCGCTCATCGATCTTCTCGCGGTCGTAGTCGCTGTCGATCTGCTCCCGTTCTCGCTTCAGGGAGGCCACCCGCTGGGCCACGGCGGCGCGCTGATCCTCGAGCGCCACGATCGTGGTTGTGTCCTTGCCGATCGTGATCCTGTGGGCCCGGCCCAGGTCGGTCAAGCTGGCCTTCTCCAGGGTCATGGCCCGGTCTTCACTGATCACGGTGGCGCCGGTGAGGATGGCGATGTCGGCGAGCATGGCCTTGCGCCGATCGCCGAAGCCCGGGGCCCGCACCGCCGCCACCTGCAGCACCCCGCGCGACTTGTTCACCACCAGGGTGGCCAGGGCCTCCCCCTCGACCTCCTCAGCCAGGATCACCAGGGGCCGACCCTGGCGGGAGACCGCTTCCAGCAGCGGCACCAAGTCAGCCACGGCGCTCACCTTGCGGTCGGTGATCAGCAGCACGGGAGAGTCGAACACCACCTCACGGCGTTCCTGATCCGTAATGAAATAGGGGGAGCAGTAGCCGCGATCGATCGCCATCCCTTCGGTCACCTCCAGCTCGGTGGCCAGCGACTTCGACTCTTCCACGGTGATCACGCCGTCGGCGCTCACCTTCTCCATCGCCTCGGCGATCATCCGGCCGATCTCGTCGTCGTTGCCGGCGCTGACGGCCGCCAACTGGCGGATGCCGTCGCCCTCAATCGCCCGAGCTTCGCGGCCGATGCCCGCCACCACGGCGGCGGCGGCCCGCTCCATGCCGTGGCGCAAGCTCACCGGATTGGCGCCAGCGGCCACGTTGCGCAAGCCTTCACGCACCATCGCCTGGGCCAGCACCGTGGCGGTGGTGGTGCCATCGCCAGCCGTCTCCTTGGTTTTGCTGGCCACTTGTTGCATCAGCTTGGCGCCAAGGTTCTCGAACGGGCATTCCAGTTCGATCTCCTTGGCGATCGTCACGCCGTCATTGACGATGTCCGGTGCTCCGAACTTTTTCTCCAGCACCACGTTGCGGCCGCGGGGGCCGATGGTGACGCGCACGGCTTCCGCCAGGGTGTTGACGCCGCGCTCCAGCGCATCCCGGGAGGCGTCGGAGAAGCGAATCAGCTTGGCCATCGATGGCGTGAGGACAAAACGGTCGATTTTTCAGCCTCCCACAACGGCGGCTGGTGCTTTCGGGTTTGTGGGTGGGGATTGCCGAAGCTCGCTGCCAGGGCCGAGGGGCGCTGCCGGGCACTTCCATGGAGGGCCACTTAAGGTCTGGCCCATGGATGAAACGTTGCAGCGCAGCTTGAGTGATGCCGTCGACGCGGCGACCGCCGCCGCCGCCGATGGCGGTCTGGGGCCAGCCACCTCCGCCAACGGCATGGTGTTCCTGCTGATCGCCGCCTTGGGCTTGCTGATGGCCCTGGTCTACGTGCCGATCCGGTTGTTCCTCACGCTGACGGCGCGGCAGCGGCGCCTCCGGCTGTTGCAACAGATCCGGCGGCTGCGGGATGACCTGGGCCAGCCGCTGGAGGGCCAGGAGCTGGCGGGACAAGCGCTCGAGCGCGGCGACTGATCGCGGCCACTGATCGCGGCCACTGAGCGCGGCGGCTGGGATCGGGAGGGAGCGCCGATGCGTGGGCCGCTCGCCAATCCAGGGCGTCAGCGCATCACCATGCCGCCATCCACCTGCAACACCTGCCCGGTCATGTAGGCGGCGGCGGGATCGGCGGCCAGGAAGCGCACGGTGCCGGCCACTTCGGCGCCCGTGCCCATGCGTCCCAGGGGAATGGCACGCAGGATGGCCTCCTGATCGAGATCAGCGGTCATGTCGCTGGCGATGAAGCCAGGCGCGACCGCATTCACCGTGATCCCGCGGCTGGCGAACTCGGCCGCGTTGCTTCGAGTGAGGCCGATCACGCCGGCCTTGGCGGCGCTGTAGTTGGCTTGGCCAGGATTGCCGAACAACGCCACCACCGAGGTGATGTTGATGATCCGCCCCTGGCGGGCTTTGAGCATGGCGCGGCTGACCGCGCGGGTGCAGAAGAACACGCCACTGAGGTTGAGATCGATCACGGCGCGCCAGTCGGCAGTTTTCAGGCGCAGCATCAAGCCATCACGGGTGATTCCCGCGTTGTTCACCAGCACCTGCACACCACCACTGCGCTCCTGCACAGCCTTCACCATCGCCTCCACCTGCTCTTCATCTGAGACATCAGCCCGGTGGCTCCAGGCCCGCCCGCCCGCGGCGCTGATGGCGGCCACGGTATCCGCCGCCGCCGACTCGGAGCTGGCATAGTTCACCACGACCTCGGCGCCCGCCGCGGCCAGGTCCAGGGCGATGGCTCGCCCGATCCCCCGGCCCGCTCCGGTGACCAGCGCCACCTGACCCTGCAGGGGCAGCGCTGGGGAGGGGGAGCTGCTGGACATCGGGCGGGGTGGCAGGTGGCGGCGATCGTATGTGTTGGCTCAGCCCGCCATCACGCCCACATCCACCAACGCGCGCCCGAGCAGCTCGGCGAAGCTGGCCAACTGCTCCTTGCTGCCCATCACCACCAGCAACTGGCCAGGCCCGAGGCGCACGTGGCCGCCAGGGTTGGCCAGCAACGACGGTTGGGGCTCCTCGCGGAAGGGATTGCTCAATCCGTCGACGGGGTTGCGGATCGCCAGCACCAGCGCGCCGGAGCGCCGGCCCAGCTGCAGGTCCGCCAGGCTGGCGCCATTGATCGCGCCGAGATCAGCGGGATCGGCGCTGAGCTGGAACTCCTCCACCTCGCAGTCGCTGCCCGAGAGCAGGTCCATGAAGGTCACGGCCAGGGGGCGCAGGGCCGTGGCCGCCATCGTGCGACCGCCGGCCACGTAGGGGCTCACCACCTGGTTGGCGCCGGCCAGTCGCAGCTTGCGTTCCGCTTCCTCGCTATCCGAGCGGGCGATCAGCCTGCAGCGGGGCGCGAGGCCGCGGGCGCTGAGCACCACGTAGAGATTGGCGGCATTGCTGGTGAGGGCCGCCACCAAGGCGCGGCAGTTGTGGATGCCGGCTTCCACCAAGGTCTCGTCGAGGGTGGCGTCGGCGAAGAGCACCGGCAGGCCCCTTTCCTCAGCGTCGTCGCGCCGTTCGGGGTCCATCTCCACCACGAGCAGGGGCACCTGTTCGAGGGTGAGCTGATGGGCGATCTCGCGGCCGATGCGGCCGTAGCCGCAGAGGATCACGTGGTTGTTCATGCCTTGAATCCAAACGCGGAAGCGGCGCTCGCGCAGGCGCCGGAAATAACCCGATTCGCTCAGATCCAGCACGGCCTTGATCGTCGTCTGGACCACCACCAAGCCGCCGATCACGATCATCACCGTCACCAGGCGGCCGGCAGAGCTGAGGGGATGCACCTCGCCGAAGCCGATCGTGCTGATCGTGATCGCCACCCTCCAGTAGCAATAGCCCCAGTCCCAACCCTCGGTGATTCGATAGCCGAGGGCCGCCAGATTCACCAAGCAGAACAGGGCAAACAACGGCGCCAGCCAGGGATGGCGGCTGCGGCTGGTGGGAGGGCGGCGGCGGAACGGCCGGGTGAGCCGCCACGGCTCGCGGCGTGGCGAGGATCGGCGCCAGACCAGGGCTCCGATCGGAATCATCGCCAGCCGCGCCGCTCAGCCCAGGCCAAGGGCAGCGAGGATGGCGTCGCTGCCATCCACCCCGGCAGGCGGGTTTGGCAGACCTTTGACCTCGGCACGATCCGGCAGGCTGGAGGGTTCACGGCCGAGGGCCACCAACGGCAGCCCGCAGTAAAGACCAAGCTCCATGCTGATGCCGTCGCTGGCCAGCACCACATCGGCGCTCGCCACCTGGGCGGCGCGGCGGGCCAGGTCACCGGGGCGCGGCGGTGCCAGTTCCAGGAAGCGCACGGAGGGCAGGCGCTCGCGGATCCGCCCCTGAAGCCGCTGCCCGCTGTCGTCCGATAAAGCGTTGGGGCCAGCGGCGGGGGCGAGCAGCAGCACCGGGCCATCGCCGGCGGGCAGGGCCGCGCTGGCCTGGGCGAGGGCGTCGGCGGGCAGAGACAGGCGGAAGTCGCCAGCCTGGAGGTTGACCCCGACGGAGCGCAGCCAGGGCTCCAGGGCCTGGGCGCGCCAGCCGCCTGGGAGGAGCGCGATCGCCTGGGTGGCGGAGAAACCACTGGCGGCCACCCGGGTGGGGATGTGGCTCATCGAGAGCATCAGATCCACCTGCCGGCCGCTGGCCAGGTTGAAGCAGAGCTGGAAATCGGGTTCGCGCACGCAACCAAGCAGGTTGGTCCAATCCGCCAGGCTGGCGTCGTCGAAGGCGAAGGGGATCAGCTTCTCCACCGCGGCGAGCAGCGACCACACGTCTTTGCCGGAGGGCGGACAGGCGATCTGCAGGTTGAAGCCGAGCTGCTGGGCCACGGCCGCCGCTGCCGGCAGGGTTTGCAGTTGCTCCAAGGGACCTCCCGGAACCAGAAACAGGGCTCGCATCGGAGGTCGTCCAGACGGGCTGATTGTATGGATCCGGCGTTTGCGGGTCCGTGCGCGGGAGGGGGTTTGTGCATTTGCTGATTGCCGCGGCCGGCAGCGGCCGGCGCATGGGGGCCAGCGGCAACAAGCTGCTGCTGCCGGTGGCGGGCCGCCCCGTGCTGGCCTGGACCCTGGAGGCGGCCTTCAGCTGTCCGGCGATCAGCTGGATTGGACTGGTGGGGCAGGCGGTGGATGCGGAGGCGATCGAGGCGATCGTGGCCGCGGCCCGGCCGCCATGCCCGGTGCGCTGGATCCTGGGCGGCGACACCCGCCAGGAGTCGGTGAGCCGAGGCCTGGCGGCCCTGCCGCCGAACGCCGAGGCCGTGCTGATCCACGATGGCGCCCGCTGCCTGGTGGAGGCTGAGCTGCTGAACCGCTGCGCGGCGGCCTTGGGCGAGGTGATGGCCGAAGGGGCGGGCATCATCGCCGCCGCGCCGGTCACCGACACCATCAAAGAGGTGGATGGCGAGGGCCGCATCCGCGCCACGCCGGACCGCAGCCAACTCTGGGCCGCCCAGACGCCCCAGGGGTTTGGCGTCGCGCAACTGCGGCAGGCCCATCGCCGCGCCGCGGCGGAGGGCTGGCAGGTCACCGATGACGCGGCGTTGTTTGAGCGCCTGGGCTGGACGGTGCGGGTGTTGGAGGCTCCGGCCTCCAACATCAAGCTGACGACGCCGTTCGACCTGGAGATCGCCGCGGCCGTTCTGGCCGCCCGTCGGCCCACTAAGGTTGGCCGCAACTAAGAGCGGGGGCCAGCGATGACCGAGCCTGCCTCCAATGACTTTTCGGAGTCCCACGAGGGGCAAATCACTTCCAGCACAGGGCGGGGTGAGGGTTCAGCGCGACCGCTTCCCGTCGGCAAGAGAATGGTGCGGCGACGGGTGAGACGCACCTTTTGGTCGCGCGTTTGGCTCTACGTCAGGTTTGGTCCTCCCGCCGAAATCGCCCAAAGCGTGGTTGATCTGCTTCGGCCCGAGGAAACCTTTCGCGACACCAGCGGCCCCTGGAGCAACCGGCTTGTTGTACGCAGGGAACACCGGTCGCCGCAAGGCCATTCCTCGGAAGGCCATGCTTCGGAAGGCCATTCCTCGGAAGGCCATGCTTTGAAAGGCCCCGCCACGCAGCGCCCCTCCTCAGAGCGCCCCGCCTCGCCGGACCGCTCCTCGGCGGGTCAAGTTTCGTCAGGCCGACATCGCGAGCGCCGCTCCAGTCGCCGTTCAGTTCCCCAGGCACGAGAGGCGCGGTCCGCCGGGCTGACGCCTCGTCAAATCATCGGCGTCAGCCTGGGCGTCGCGGCCACGATCTGGTGGTTCATGCCCTGGTGGCGGCCACCCGTGCCGCCGGTGATCAGCGCCGAGGACAGCCACCCGTTGGTGGTCGCCGTCGACGGAACGTCGTTCCGACGGGTGCGCGCGGCGTTGTCGGCCTGGAGAGCCATGCCCGGAGCGCGGCTGGTGGTGATGGACGTCATGGACATCCAGGGCTACAACGAGCTCAGGAATGCCGCGTTGACCCCGGAGGACATGAAGCGCGTGACCCTGGTCCGCACCTGTGGCGACACGATCACCTTGTCGGCCGATATGGCCAAGTTCCTGAAGAGCATTCCGGGAGCACCGGGCCAGGCCATCTTTGTGACCAGCCCCGACACCCTTGAACGGTTGATGGCGATCATGCAGATCATGCTCGGCGCCGAGGGCTGGCGCATGGAGGGCCTGCCTTCTGAAATCGCCGAGAACAAGCCGGAATCGCCGTTCAGGCGTTGGCGCGATCAGTTGCGTGCTCAGTTCTGGCGTGCCACGGGGATTTCGGGCAAGAATCTGTTTGTCTGCAGGGCCCGCGGAATGGGATTGTTCTGAGGCGATCCGCCAGTGCTGCCCCACCGCTGAACTGTCTCTGGGCGGTTGAGCCAGGCCGCCGGTCCCTGTGACGGTTCCGCCGGCAGTGGTTGTGGCCCCGACAGTGGGCTTGCATGCTGGTTGCCGTTGCAGCTCCTCCTTCCTGTGTTTGCCATCGCCCTGTGCCGCGTCCGGGAGCTGAGGCGCTGGCATGCCGATGGCGTGGCTGAGTTCTCGCGCCTCGGGCTCTTGGGTGTCGGGGTGCTTGGCCTCGGGGTGCTTGGCCTTGGTCTGCTGGGGGCGGCGGCCCCCGCCCGGGCGCAGCTGCTCTATCGGCTGGAGACCCGCTGCAGCCTGGCGGGAGGCGCGTTGCAGCCCTGCGTCGTCGAGGCCAGCAAAGACGGGGACAGCACGATCTATCACCACACGATCGGGCGCCGCATCGAGACCATCCGCTTCAGCGAGGCGCCGCTGCGGGTGTCTCGCAGGCAGCTCAGCACCAGCCAATGGCAGCCGGTGCGGCTGGCGAGCTTGCGCTTCTTGACCAACACGGTGTGTTTCGACGGACGCATGCTCTGTGTGATCAACCCCAAGCAGCTGGAGCGCCTGCGCCAGGGGAACCCGTTGCAACTGGATGGTCGCGATCTGGTGCGGGTGCACTTCGGCCGCGATGGCCGCATCGATGCCAGTTGTTTCGACGAGGGCTGTGAGGTGAGTTTTCAGTGAGTGCCCCGGCCCCGGCTCAACCGAGCAGCTCCAGTCGCCCGCGGTCGGCATCCAACCGGGCGGGGGCGCCGATCGGCAGGGCGGCGTTCCCGGGGGCATGGCCCACCGGCAGGCCTGCCAGCACCGGCAGGCCGAGATCTGCGCTGCGCTCCCGCAGCACCTGATCCCGCTCAAAGCGATGGCTGGCCGGCTCCTCCTGCCGATCGGGATCGTCGCAGTTGAGGAAGCTGCCGAAGGCCAGGCCCGCCAGACGAGAGAAAGCGCCGCTGAGGCGCCAATGGGTGAGCAGGCGCTCCAGCCGGTAGGGGGCCTCGCCCACATCCTCCAGCACCAGGATGGCGCCATCGAGCCTGGGCAGGTGGGGCGTGCCGAGCAGGTGGGTGGCCACGGTGAGATTGGCCGCCAGCAGCGGGCCCTCCGCCACGCCACCGCACCAGCGCTCGCCCGGCAACGGCGGCAGCGGTTCGCCGAACAGCAACGCCCGCAGGCGCTCCTGGCTCCAGCCCGGCTCCGCCGCCAGGGTGGTCAGCAGGGGGCCATGGATGCCGCCGCTGAGACCCCGGGCCCAGCGGGCCCAGAGCAGGGAGGTGACATCGGAGAAGCCCAGCAGCCAGCCCGGTGGCTGGGCCAGCGGCCGCTCCAGCAGGCGGGCTGAGCCCCAGCCGCCGCGCACGCAGGCGTGCAGGGCCGCCACCGGCGCAGCGGTGTTGCCAGGCGGGAGAGCCGCGGCAGCCGCTGGCGGTCGATCACCGCTGAGATCCGCGGCCCGCTGCTCATCCCGGCCGGCCAGGTAGCCCCAGCGGCGGCCCACCAGCGCGGCGGCCTCGGGCTCCACCACCAACCCCCAGCGCTCGAGGATCGCGATGCCGGCCTCCAGGCGCGAGGCGTCGGCCACGGCGGAGCTGGCCGCCACCAGCCGCACCCGATCTCCCGGCCGCAGCGGCGGCGGGCTGCTCCAGCGGTGCGGTGCGTCGGGCGGGGTCATCGGGCCAGGAGCAGGGCCAGCAGCAACAGGGCCCCCAGCCACACCTGATGGCGAAAGTGACGGGCGAAGGCGCCCCGGGGCAAATCGGTGCGGCGCAGTTGCCAGGCTTCGCGTTGCATGCCGAAAGCCGCCACGGCCCAGGCTATCCAGAAGGCCGGGCCCGTGGGCCCGCGCAGCACGGCGGCGGCGGCCAGGCCAGCGGCCGTGGCGGCGTAGCAGAGCGCGACCGCGAGGGGCGCCGCCGCGCCGAGGGTGAGGGCGCTGCTGCGGATGCCGATCGCCCGGTCATCGTCGCGATCGCTCATGGCGTACACCGTGTCGAAGCCGAAGGTCCAGAGCAGGGTGGCGGCCCAGGTGAGCGGCAGCACGCCCCAAGCGGCCGGGCCTGGGCCGCCCCCCAGGGAGCCCGAGGCCGCGGCCCAGGGGATCAACACCGCGAAGCCCCAGCAGAAGGCGAGCACAAGCTGGGGCAGGGGAAACCAGCGCTTGGCGGAGGGGTAGAGCTACACCGGCGGCTGGGTGGCGAAGGCCAGCAGCAGGCAGAGGCCGCGGCCGGCGGCCGGCAGGGCCAGCACCACCAGCAACGCCACGACCAGGCAACCCAGCAGCAGGGCGACGGCTAGGGGCACGCCCACCAGGCCAGCCGCCAACGGTCGCTGGCGGGTGCGTTCCACCAGCGGGTCGATGCGGCGATCCCAGAGGTCGTTGGCGACGCAGCCGGCGCCGCTCACCGCCAGGCCTCCGACCAGGATCAGTCCCACCAGGGTCGGCGCTGGCGGCGCGGCGGGGTTGAGCCACAGGGCCCAGCCGGCGGGGATCAGCAGGATCAGGCGCCCGCTGGGCTTGTCCCAACGCAGCAGCGCCAGCAGGGCCAGCAGGTCGGGGCCGGAGCCGCCGCGGGCCTGGGGGGCGGGCGCTGCCATGGCCGAGCCGAGGTGGTTGGAACCCTACTCAGCCGCAACCGCCCTCCGGCATGGCCGAACGCCAAGGCAACCGCCCTCAGCAAAAGCCCTCAGCCAATGCCCTCAGGCCCAACCGAACGTCCCTACAAACGCGGTCAGGCTCAGTTGCTCTCGGATACAGCGACCTGCAGGCGCAGCTGCATTCAGGCCCAGCCGAACGCCCCTGCGAACGGCATGGCAAACGCACTCAGCGACTGCCCTCAGGTTTCAGCGCACTGGAACACAGCCGGGACAAGTTAAAAAAGCGGCTGACCGGATGCCCCTGGCGGTGTCAAAGTGGGTCCCGCTCTGGCTTGCCTCCGATGGCCCAGCACTTCGCCCCAGCCAGCGCGACCGCGGCCACGACTCCCAAGCCCACAACGTCTCCGGCCCCGCCGACCGCAGCCACGACCGCCACCACAGCGACCACCGCGTCCACCACCACCTCAGCAGCGACCACCACGGTGGCCGCGGACCCGGTCGACGCCAACAGCCCGGAACGGCGGGTGGCGGCCATCGACATCGGCACCAACTCGATTCACCTGCTGGTGGCGGCGATCGATCCGGTGCTGCACAGCTTCAATGTGCTGCTGACCGAGAAGTCGACCACGCGGCTGGGGGAGCGGGATCCGGAAACGGGAGATCTCAGCCCGGAGGCGATCGAGCGGGCGTTTGTGACCCTGCGCCACTGCCGCGACCTGGCCCTGAGCCACAACGTGGAGCAGATCACCACGGCGGCGACGAGCGCCGTGCGCGAGGCGCCCAATGGCCGCCAGTTCCTCCAGGGGCTGCAGGAGCAGCTGGGGCTGGAGGTGGATCTGGTGAGCGGCCCGGAGGAGGCGCGGCTGATCTACCTCGGTGTGCTCTCCGGCATGAGCTTCGGAGAGGAACCCCACCTGATCCTGGACATCGGCGGCGGCTCCACGGAGCTGGTGCTGGCCGATGGCCGCGATGCCAAGGTGCTGACCAGCTCCCGCATCGGCGCGGTGCGGCTGCAGCGGGAGTTCGGCCAGCCGGATCCGCTGCCGCCGCAGCTGCGGGGCTTTCTGGTGGCCTACATCCAGGGGGCGCTGGATCCGGCGGTGGCCCAGGTGAAGGGCCAGTTGCAGGGCCAAAGCCGACCGGTGATGGTGGCCACCAGCGGCACGGCGATGGCGCTGGCGGCGCTGGCGGCGGCGGAGGATCCCAAGCCGCCGCTGAAGCTGCACGGCTATCGGCTCAGCCGCCAGCGGATCGATCAGCTGGTGGAGCGGCTGGTGGCGATGACGCCGGAGCAGCGCCGCGCCCTGCCGGAGCTGAATGAACGCCGGGCCGAGATCATCGTGCACGGTGCCCTGATCCTGCAGACCGCCATGGCGATGCTCAAGGTGGAGCAGCTGGTGGTGTGCGAACGGGCCCTGCGCGAGGGGTTGATCGTCGATTGGATGCTGCGCAACGATCTGCTGCCGGATCGCTTTGCGTTTCAGAGCACGATTCGCGAGCGCACCGTGCTGCACCTCGCCCGCCGCTATGGGGTGGATCTGGAGCGGGCGGATCGGGTGGCGAATTTGGCCTTGCAGCTCTATGCGCAATCCCGCGGAATCTTGCATCAAGACGATGGCTCCGGCCGCATTCTTCTCTGGGCCGCGGCCCAGCTGCACGCCTGCGGCAAGCATATCAATATCGGCGCTTATCACAAGCACACCTGGTATCTGATCCGCCATGGCGAGCTATTGGGCTACTCCCAGGCCGAGCATTTGATGGTGGCGGCCATCGCCCGCTATCACCGCCGCGGCCTGCCGAAGAAACGCCATGAATCGTGGCAGCTGATTGAGAGCCGCGAGGATCGCCGCACCGTCAGCACGATGGCGCTGCTGTTGCGCCTGGCCGCCGCTCTCGACCGCCGGCCCCAGCCGCCGCTGGAGGGATTGAAGCTGAGGGAGAAGCCCCCGCAGGAAGGGCGGCCGCGGCGGTTGGAGATCACCCTGTTGCCGAAAGCGGCGGTCGCCCATGGGCCCGCGGCGGTTGAGGCCAGCGCCGACCTCAGCCTGGAGTGCTGGAGCCTGCAATCCTGCGCCGCCGCCGTGGCCGAAACCTGTGGCCTGGAACTGAAGGTGAGTTCCGCCGAGACGGCGGTGCTGCAGCGTTAGGCGGTCCTGCTGGCGGTTCAGCGCTCGTCGCGGCCGAGCAGCAGATCGCGGGCTCCATTGACGAGCTGCATCGTGTCGTGTTCGCCGCCGCGGTCGGGGTGGTGCTCGCCGGCGCAGCGCTTCCAGGCCTGGTTCACCTGGGCGGGCGTCAACCGGCCGGAGAGGGGCAGCCGCAACCGCTGGCGGGCGACGATGGCATCCAGGTCGGGATGTTTGCCCAAGGGGCCCCAATCGGCCTTGCTGAGGGCGGGGCTGCGGCGGCGCTGGCCCTTGCGCTTGGAGGCGCCCGCCTCGCGCTTGGAGCCGCCCGCCTCGCCGCCGCCCCCGAAGCCGCGGCTCGGGCCTGGGGGTGCCGCCTCGGGCGGTTGGGAGCGGGACGCCTGGCGAGAGGCGGTGTCGGCATCGCTGAGGGCCAGCGGGTTCGGAGCTGCCGTTGGGCTGGGGCTGGGCGCTGCAATCGGCTCGCTCCTGGGCGTTCCTGCGGCCCCACTTGGCTGGCCCGTAGGCGGTTCGTTGGGCGCCCCATTTGGAGCCCCAGTGGACGCTGCCGATGCAGTGGGCGGTGCGGTGGCCAGTGCGGTGGCCGGTGCAGCGGCCGATGGCGCGGCCGAGCGGATGCGGCTTGGCGGAGACATGGGGCGCTCGGGCTGCCGCCAGTTTGACCGACGCCCCTTCGAGCGCTGTCGTGGCGGCTGGCCAGAGACCCAACCCTTGGCGCGACCCTTTGGCGCGACCCGGCACCTGACCGCCGCAACGGCCTCGGGTCGGCAAACCGTCCCAACCCAGAGGCTGTTACATCTCGTTACGATAGTCGCAACGCTCAGCAACAGCCATGACGGAACCCGCCCCTCGCTTTGGATTCGTGGCTTTCGCCGAAACCTGGAATGGCCGTCTGGCCATGCTCGGCTTCGTGATCGGCCTTGGCACCGAGCTGCTCACCGGCCAGGGGATTCTCGCCCAAATCGGGCTCGGCTGATCACCCCGAGCTGCACTGCCAGCCCCATTGTGCTGCATTGCCCTAGCTGGCAGGTTCCTGCGGCTAGGGCAACCAACTCGCCACTTTTTGCCTCTCACCCCATGACTGGACCCCTGGCTCTGCTGCTGATCGGCGCCTGGCTGTTCATCGCGCTGTCGCGCCAACCCAAGTCGGTTGAGTGATGCCTGTGGCCTTAGGGCTCCTGTATCGCAAGCCCGCAGGCCTCAACACGTTGGTTCACGATTCTCTGTAGCCTGTTGACAGCTGCAAGTGGTTACTTGGCGGATCGAACTCCGTCGAGCCCTGCTGACAAGGTTGGCCCCAGGATCGTTACCTAGTCGACACGGTTCACAGAACCTTATCCATTCTCCTTCGTTGCTCATTCTTGTCTGTGTGGCAATCAGCCAAGGCCTGAGCATGTTGGCCAGGAGCTTTGAGCAGGGCCGGGTCCATTGCGGCATTTAAGCTCATCACCTCGCGGCTGTAGCAATTAAAAGGTTGTCGATATTGATTTTGTTTATGTTCCTCATTGTCGAATCTTAATGCCAGGCTCGGTGTGGCTGGCCTTATTCCATGGCTCTCTTCTGAGCGCACCTCCTCGGGCACGAAAAAACCAAGGATCATGATCCACTTGCAGCCGCGGCGGATTTTTTGGCCCCGGCATGGGGATCGGGAGCGAGCGAATCGCTCGCAAAGGCATTCTTGCTAGAGGCCTGCTTGGCCAACCCAATATCTCGGACACGCCCCTAGGGTTGCTGGCGCCGTAAACGCCACCGGATGAACCGTCTCCGCAATTCCATCCCTCGCTCCACCTCGATCACTCGCTTCGCGTTCATGTCCCCCCTCGCGGCGGGCTTGCTTGTGGGTTCGCCAATGGCGAGCGAGGCCTTTCAAGCGGAACTACCGCTGCGCATGAATTCCAACATCACGGAGGCCCAGGTGCTGCAGGCTCAGGAGGGCTGGTGCGCTGGCCTGCTGAAGATCAGCGAAGCCTATCGCAGCGGCGGCTTTGTGAAGGCCAAGGCTGTGGCTGATCAAGTGCTCGATTCTGCCTATGCCTATCAATACGGTCCGGTGGCCTTCAAGCCCACGCTTACCACCAATCCCCAAACATTCCGGCCCACCAAGGCCGGGGCTTTGGCCTACTTCGTAGGTGGAGATCCACAATTCCCCAACGACAAAGGCTTTGCCATCAGACCCTGGACGACCTGCAAGGTGCGCAACCAGATCATTCAGCTGCACGGCATGTTCGCCACCACGATGGGCAATGTCGACCTGACCGACCCCAGCGGCAAGGCCACCACGGTGGACAAGACCTGGACCTTCATCCGCGAACCCGACGGCAGCATCCGCATCGTGTTGCATCACTCTTCGCTGCCGTTTACGCCGGCCAATTGAGGGGCAGCGCAGCGGCTGATCGAGAGCATGGCTTGAAATGGGGCGATGCTTGCCAGAGACATCCGCCCCATGCCCAGCACCTCCGCTTCGGGCACCGCCCCCGCCTCGGGCACCGCCATCGCCTTGACGATCGGCGGAAGCGATTCCGGCGGCGGCGCCGGCATCCAGGCCGACCTCAAAACCTTCACGGTGCTGGCGGTGCACGGTTGCTCGGCGATCAGCTGCGTCACGGCCCAGATCGAGGCGGTGCTGAGCGACCTGCCGGTGGGGGCCTTGAAGACGGGGATGCTGCTGAACCGGGCCTTGATCGAGGCCAGCGCCAGGGCGATCGCGCCGTTGGCGATTCCGAAGCTGATCGATCCGGTGATGGTGTCGCGGGCGGGGGCGGTGCTGCTGGAGGCCGAGGCGATCGAGGCTTACCGCCGCTGGTTGCTGCCCCAGGCCGAGCTGCTGACGCCGAATCTGCATGAAGCGCGGCTGCTCACGGGCCTGGAGATCTCCCATGCGGCGGATGTGGAACGGGCGGCGGAGCGGCTGCTGGACTCAGGTCCGTTGGCGGTGCTGATCAAAGGAGGCGGTCTGGCGGAACTGCGCGGCCGCGATTTTCTGTTGCGGCGCGACGGCCCCGGCCGCTGGCTGGAGCACGCCCCCATCGACACACCCCACACCCACGGCAGCGGCTGCACGTTGGGGGCGGCGATCACCGCCGGTCGGGCCCGGGGGCTGGCGTTGGAGCCGGCGGTGCTGGAGGCCAAGGCGTTTGTGGAGGGGGCCCTGAGGCAGGCGCTGGCGATCGGAGGCGGCCAGGGGCCGCTGTGCCATTGGCACCGGCTGGGGGGTGAAGCGGTTCGAGGCGTAAGCGCACTGGGCTGTCATTCATCGAGAAGGTCATGATCGAGAGTCTTGTATTCACGCAGCAGACTGCCAGCCTCAGTTGGCTGAAGAAGAAGAATGGTGTAGACAGCTGCTCGAGAGTATGTTGCTTTGAAATGAATGCGAAGCAGACCATCCGGTTGACGCACACTTCGAATCACGGCAACTGAACGCAGTGAGCCATGTTGATTGGCATCAGATTGCAAGCTGGAGAGCACCTGATCCTGTAGAAAGTCCATGCCGGCCAAGGTCGTTTTCGCTTCCTCCGCAGAAAGAGAGCGAACCTGATGTCGGATCGCATCAAGCGTTGGCTTCATCAGAATGCCGACTGCCGCCTGGACAGAACCTGATTGCAACTGAGAGATGAAAGCAGTGATCACCTTGGGCACGGCTACGGGAACTCCCACGGGGAGCATGTCCGCCTCGACAGTCTTCAGCTGCTGTTGGGATCGCGCCAAGGACGACTTCAGATCGGGCTTTATTTCGACCAGAGCCTGAAGGATCGATACACTTTCTCTGCCATAGACAAGCGCAGATCTCAATCGGCCAACCTCTTGCGTCATGATTGACAGATTCCGCAGCAAACTAGCCAGGCTCGCACGCTCGGCAGGATCCTGCTTAGCCAGTTCACGTTGAATGGCAAGCGCCTCCTCTGATACTCTGATCGCTTCAGCAGGGTTAGCCATCGCCTGATGCAGAGAGCCCAGATTCATCAGCGAGCTAGCCAAGACACTTCGGGCACCTGGAGCTCTGGGCAGGAGCTTTCGGAGAAGGGAGACGGACTCATTGGTGGATGCCAGGGCTGCGGCCAGCTCGCCTTGCTGTGCTTCTAAGAGGCCTTGGAACTGAAGGACGGTGGCCAGCTCCTCCTGCGAGCCGTTGGGGAGAGAGGGAAGGGCACGAAAGCTGCTGACAGCAGTTCGCAGCGATGCCAGCGCCGCTTTTCGTTGATCCGCTGCGAATTGAATTTGGGCCATAGTTGTGAAATTCGTAGCACGAAAGTGCTGATTTGCTTTTGGATTCTGCTGGAGCCAGTCGATCACTTCACTCTGAAGCGTTAGCGCACGCTCAAGATCTCCTTGCTGAAGCGCGAGAGCTGCCTGCGCTGAGCGTGCACGAATGCTCTCGGGCACGTCTTGCTGGGCAGCAATGGCAGGGTTGGCCTGTTGCTCGGCTGCTTCGCTTCTCAATTCAGGTCGCAGTAGAGCCAACAGGAACAAAACCAGAGAAGTCAGCAAGATCAGATGTTTGCCGAGCATGAGTATGTGCTTCGCAAGCACAGGTCGCTCGATCGAGATCCGCAACGCAGGGGCAGCCAGGTTTGAATTCCTTTCTACTCCGTCTGAAGTGTCCGAACCCAGGCAGGATGGATTGCGAGCGCCCAAGAGGTTGCTCAAGAACCCCACTACCCCTGAAGATGGGCACAATTCCCTAGGTGCGAGGACACATTCAGAGGCGGATCTGCCCTTGGTGCTGGCAGGGCCCAGGCCGGTTTGCTGGATGAATGGCCGGTGGGAAACCGGTGCTCGGGAACCCGGTATGGCCGGCCGTGGATGCCTCCGCGGAGCCTGGCCAGTTTCTGCTCACCGGTTCGGCGCTACCGGCGGCGTGTCCTGGCGGTGGCGGCCCTGGGCGGCAGCCCGGAGCGGCTGCTGCGCCACCTGGACTGGCTGGGGTTGCTGTTCGAATCGCTCGTGATTCGGGATCTGTGGGTGCTGGATCAGGCGTTGGATGGAGCGCCGATGGCATCAGCGTGGTGCCGGTGGGGGCGTTGGGGCCTTGAATCGGCGGTGGTCCAACGCTGGCGGCAGTGCTGAGGGGCCATAGCCTGAGCTTCCACGGCCCTGTTTTGCTCCGCCATGGCCAGCCCCAGCGCCCTGCAACGAGCGGCTACCAGCGAACCCTGGCGGATCCTGCGCTGGCGCAGCCGCATCTGGGCCCATCAGGAACCGCTGGCGGAGGGGGTGGCGCTCACGATGGTGCGCATCCCGGCTGGCAGCTTCGCGATGGGGGCGCCGGAGACGGAGGCAGACAGCCGCGACAACGAGCGGCCCGTGCATCGGGTGACCCTTCGAGAATTTCTGCTGGGCCAAACGCCTATTACCCAGGCCCAATGGCGGGCGGTGGCGGAGTGGGCCAAGCCGCAACATGTGGATGAAAGGCGCTGGCCTGAGCGGCTGGATCCCGATCCGGTGGCGAAGTTGAAGGATCCTGAGCGTTTTGGTGGAGACCAGCGGCCGGTGGTGAACGTGAGCTGGCGAGACGCCAATGCCTTTTGCCAGCGGCTGCAGCTCCGCACAGGCAAGAACTATGCGCTGCCCAGCGAAGCCCAATGGGAATACGCCTGCCGAGCGGGCACGACCACGCCATTTCATGTTGGCGCCACGATCAATACAGAGCTGGCTAATTATGACGGCGACTTTGTGTATCAAGATGGCGTCAAGGGCAAGGATCGAAGCCGAACCACTGAGGTGAACAGCTTCCCCACCAACCCTTGGGGCTTGCATGACATGCACGGCAATGTCTGGGAGTGGTGCCTGGATCATTGGCACGACAGCTATACGGGAGCCCCAGATGATGCAAGTGCCTGGCTCAATGAAGCTGCGAAACAGAATCCAGATGCAAGCTTTAGGCTGCTGCGCGGTGGCTCTTGGAACGTCAACCCCAGGTTCTGCCGTTCGGCTTACCGCAGCAGGAGCCTCCCGGACATCCGCAGCGGCGGCGTTGGTTTCCGCGTCTGCTGCCTCCCCCAGGACTAATTCTTTACCCTTAAACTCTTTAGGTCTTTACACTTGGCTGTTGGTTGTTGGCTGCAACCCAGGCTGGGGCGTGGCGTGGTGCGAGCCCTGGCGCCGCAGGCGCCTCGATTTTTCCACCAGCCGTGCCGTGAACGGAGCGATGAGGCGCGAGCCGAGCAAGAGAGGGCTGACAGAAGCCTGAACAACCTTCACGGTCCGCGACTTTGCGCATTGTTTCCATAGCTGGATCAATCGTTGCTAAACTTGAGGACGACCACTAAAGTGCTGCCTTGAAGCTGCTGGTTGTGTTCTCGATTCATGGCTGATCAGTTTGAGCGGCTTCATATGTTGGTGAATGCTCTCGTCGAGGCACTTGGCGAGGATCTCGCTCCGGCAACGCTGATCAGCGATCTTAGCCTCAAAGGCGCAGAGGGCAAGGCGATTCAGCGCAGTTTGCGGTTGACAGGCAATCTCTATCAAGATTGTCGCAACCTGATCTTGGCTTGCCGAGAATATCCAAATGCCATCAACGACTTGCATGATATTCTCTCTCACTATTTCCATCTCAAGTCGGCCTGGGATCCCTTGCAGGCTGCACTGCAACCCTTCCTGCCTACTGATCGCCCTGCTGCCTCACAACCAGTTGGCCAGAGCGTATACATTTCCTATGCTTGGGGTGATCCCACCTACGAGGGGCAGCGCCGCGGCCAGTTGGTCGATGATCTCTGCCAATCCCTCTCCGCCTCTGGCATCAGCGTTCTGATCGATCGCGAACAGGTCAAGCCTGGTGAACGGATCAGTGCCTTTATGGATGCCATCAGCAAGGGCGACGTGATTATTGTTGTGCTCAGCAATCGCTATCTTGAATCCGAGGCCTGCATGTATGAACTGAATGGGATTTGGACGCGAGCCTGCCATGACGAACATCTCTTCTTGGCTCGCGTTATTCCACTGACCTTGCCTGATGCCAAGCTCAAAACTACGCAGGACTTTTTGGCGAGAGGTGAGTTCTGGCTCACACAACAACGCGATCTCGAAAGCCGAATGGATGAAAGTCGCGACAGTGTTGGCCCAACCTTGTTTCAACGCTACTGGAGCATTAAACAATTTGCTCAACATGCTCCTGATATGCTCGTGTTGTTGCTCGACAAGCAGGAGC
>JBKDOR010000098.1:0-11148 GCA_046342775.1 Synechococcaceae cyanobacterium | reverse complement strand
CCGCGGCGTTGTTCGGCGCTGGCCTGGCTGGCGGGCACGGTCACCAGGCCATCCATGCCGCTGCGGGCATCGAAGCGGTTGCGGCGGCTCAGGCCCGCGTCGATCACCAGGGTGACGCCGGCGATGGTGAGCGAACTTTCGGCGATGGCGCTGGCCAGCACGACCTTGCCGGCCGGGCCGCGGGCCGGGGCGATGGCCCGGGCCTGGGCCGCCAGGGGCAGCTGGCCGTGCAATGGCGCAATCTCCAACGCCTCCGCCCAGGAACAGGCGTCGATCGCCCGCTGGCAGCGCTGGATCTCGCGCAGCCCCGGCAGAAACACCAGCACGGTCTCCGCGGCGCCGCGCTGATCGAGCCAATGGCCCTCCAGGGCGCGCAGCACCTGCCGCTCCAGCGGCTCCTCGGGGCGAGCTGGTTGATGCAGCACCTCCACCGGATGGCTGCGGCCGGCGCTGCTGATCACCCGGGCGTGATCGAGGCGGCGGGCCAGCGGCTCGAGGTCGAGGGTGGCCGACATCAACAGCAGCCGCAGGTCCGGGCGCAGCAACTGGCGGGCCTGGCGCACCAGGGCCAACGCCAGGTCGGCCTCCGCCTGGCGCTCATGCAGCTCGTCAAACAGCACCGCATCCACCCCCTCCAAGGCAGGATCGGCCTGGAGCTGGCGCAGAAACACCCCGGTGGTCAGCACCTCCAGCCGGGTGGCGGCCGAGCAACGGCTCTCGAGGCGCACCCGATAGCCCACCAGCCCGCCGGGGGTTTCGCCGATGCAGGCCGCCAGACGCTGGGCGGCGCCGCGGGCCGCCAGCCGGCGCGGCTCCAGCAGCAGCAGCTTGCGATCCGGCGGCAGGGCCTCCAGCAGCGCCAAGGGCACGCGGGTGGTCTTGCCGGCGCCGGGGGGGGCCTGCAGCAGCAGGGTGACGCCGGGCTGAAGGGTGTCGCGGATCCGGGGCAGGAGCGGATCGATCGGCAGCGGCTCAGGGGCCGTGAGGCGGTGATCCACGGCCCGGGGCCTCAGCTTCAGCGCACGTGGCGGACGCCATCCACCGGGTGGTAGGTCTCGCCGGTGCATTCCTCGAACACGATCGCCGGCAGGCCGGTCTCAAACATGGTCTGCAACGCCTCCTTGAGATAGGGACTCCAGCCGCCGGTGGACACCTTGCCGTGGCGCACGGTCCAGTCCCAGGTGCCCTGCAGGTCGCGGGGGATGCGGCCTTCGCGATCGCGGCGGGCCACCAGATCCTGGGATTCGAGCAGGCCCACCAGGATCGGATCCTTGCCGTAAGCGGGTGTGAGGCTGAGCTCCAGGCGAATCGGATCGTCCTTCACCAGCTTCAGCCGGAACCGCGGAGGCAGCTTCAAGCCCTTGAGCACGGCGGCCACGATCCGGGTGCGCTGGTCGACCATCGGCTGTCTCAAAAATCACGCGTCACCCTGAGCCTATTCACCGGCCCTGGCCCACCCGGCAGATCCCTGGGGGAATCAAGGCTTTCGGCCGAGCGGTCGGGGTCTCGCAGAGCAACCACTGGCGTTCAGGGGAGCTGACGTTGAACCCTGCGCTGTACTGGGCTGGGGACGCTCAGGGGTGTTCAACGCCGCGGGCACGACGCGCCGTTGCCGTCGCAAAACCTGGCAGTTGTCTGGGCTGAGGTTGGCGCTGAGCGGAGCGTCAGCCGCGGTCCCCGGGCAGGGGCGACTGTTCGTTGTCGCCGCCAAAGCGCACGGTCAGCAGGTCTTCCTCGGTGATCTGGCCGTCCTGATCGAGCAGCTCGGGGTGAATGGTGAGCCGGCCGGTGCGGTCACCGCCTCCCCGGCGGCTGTCGAGGCGGCGGCTCTCAACTCGGCTGCTGTCAAGGCGGCTGTCGACGCTGGTGTCGCCCGGTCGGGGGACGGCGCGGAAGCCCTGGCTCATCACGCGGAACGCCTGCCAGAGCAACAACACGAAGCAGAGCCCATAGACCAGCGGGAATAACTCAGAGAGAAGCGATGGCATGGCGACTGCGCGCGAGATGGGGAAGAGAGAGCCGTCGGCGAACCCGATCCGTGGGAAGGGACTAGCTCCATCATCGCCTCCGCGGAGGCGTGGTGCTGTTCGGATCGATGCGGGTGAACGATTCCATCGCCTCGCGCTGCTCGCCCGCCGTGGCGATCAGCCAGGCCCAGAGGCTGCTGCAGGCGGCCCCGAAGGCGAGAAAGGCCAAAAGAAGATTGGAGTCCATGGGGTGGTGGAAATGTGGGAAAGCGATCGGCCTCGGGCGGGGGAGGTCAAGCCGCCGGGCTCAGGGCAAAGAACTGTGTGAAACGGTGGCAGGGTTGGGGGCCGGTTGGCGGACGGTTTGCCTCCCCTGGGCGGGGCGGGAGGCCAGCCCTACGGTTTCGACCAGATTTGCCGTGCAGCGATGCGTCGATTTCGCGTTCTTCCCGCCGCTGGGCTGGCGGCCGCGGCCGTGCTGGTCGCCCTGCCTGGCCTGCCCGGCGCATCCCTGGCCCAGGGGGCGAACCCCGGGGGTGCCCTCGGCGCGGCGGCCGGTGCGGGGCTCCTTGGACGCCAGTCGTTCGTCGCGGCGGCAGTTCGCCGCACCGGTCCGGCGGTGGTGACCATCGACACCGAGCGCCTGGTGCAATCCCCTGGGGCCAGCTCCGGGCTGCCCCGGGGGCTTCTGCTCGACCCCCTGTTCCGCCAGTTCTTCGGAATGATGCCGATGCCCCAGGCCCCAACCCAGCGCAAGGAGCGTGGTCAAGGCAGCGGGGTGATCTTCCAGGCCGATGGCTTGATCCTCACCAATGCCCATGTGGTGGAGCGAATGGACCGGGTGACGGTGGGCCTGCAGAACGGCCAGCGGGTGGAGGGCAAGGTGGTGGGCCTGGACAAGCTGACGGACCTGGCTGTGGTGAAGCTCAGCGGCAGCGGCCCCTGGCCCGTGGCACCCCTGGGCAACTCCGATGCGTTGCAAGTGGGCGACTGGGCGATCGCGGTGGGCAACCCCTTCGGCCTCGACAACACCGTGACGATGGGGATCATCAGCAACTTGAATCGCAAAGCCAGCAAGCTGGGTATTACCGATAAGCGCCTGGATCTGATCCAGACCGATGCCGCGATCAACCCGGGCAACTCCGGCGGCCCGCTGCTGAACGCCGATGGAGAGGTGGTGGGGATCAACACCTTGGTGCGCTCTGGGCCGGGAGCTGGCCTGGGCTTCGCGATCCCGATCAACCGAGCCCGCAACATCGCCAGCCAACTGATCGCCAACGGCCGCGCGCGCCACCCGATGATCGGCGTTGGGCTGGATGTCGTGAGGCTGCCCAACGGCGACCCTGGTGATGGCGCCTTGGTGGCCAGCGTGCAGCCGGGGGGGCCCGCCGATCGGGCAGGTCTGCGGACCGGGGATGTGATCGTGTCGATCTCCGGCCGTCCCGTGCGGATGCCGTCCGACGTGATCTCCGCCGTCGAGGCCAACGGCTTGGACCGCAATCTGTCGATCTCCGTACAACGAGCCGGGCAGCGCCTCCAGTTGGAGGTGATGCCCGGCGATTTGTCTCAGATCGGCAGTCGCTGATCGGCAGCGCTCAGCCCGATCCATCAAAGGCTTCCCGGCTCCAGGCCGTCGAGGCCTGCGGCTGGAGACGAAAGTGCAGCCTGGTTGTCGAGGCCCATCGCTCCCTGCAGCTGGGAAGGCGCGCCGAGATGCTGGCGCATGATCCACTGAGTGGCCGCCTTCTGGCTATGCCAGGCCTGCAAGAGCTGCTTGGCCAGGCCTCGCAAGGCCTGGGGATCACAGGTGGCGTCGATGGCCCGGGTCATGCGCTCGAGTTCGAACTCCTGGCCGAGGCTGAGGGCGATGGGGTCGGACATGACGGTTTCTAACAATTCGATTCGGACCCGACAAAGCTACAAACTGTTTCAAGGTGTCGCGTAGCCGTTGCAACAGGCCCTATCGCCAGGTCAGCAAAACCGGTCAGGGGATCCCCATCTGCCGATCCCCATCTCGTGATCCCCAGCTGGCGATCTGCGTTGAGATCGGCCGATGGCCCGGCGCTGAGAGGCTGGTCTCGACTCGGCGCCGGGCTTGGGCCCTCAGTGGCTGCGCAGGTGTTCGACGCAGCGGGTGACGCACTCGCCGTCATCCAGCGAGCAGGTGGTGATGCACTCGAAGTAGGTGTCCATGGCGGCGACGTCGCCCTGCTCATGGGCTTGGCTGCCCTGGGACACGGCGGCGTCGCCGAACGAACCGGAGAGCTGCTCCCAGGAGCTGGTGGTGTGCGAAAGGGCCATGGGGACCAAGGACTGGAAGGATGTTGTCAGCCTATGCACACAGGCTGGATCAGACCAGTGAAATGAGTGGTCCTGCCTACTGGTTGATGAAGTTCTATGAGGCAGCCGCCTTGCGGGCCTGCTCCCGGGCCTTCTGCTTCTGGCGGTTGGTCTGGCGTCGGGCGGCCGCCGCCTCAGCTTCGGCGCGCTGCCGCAGCTGCTCGGCCTCCTCGCGCTTTTTCTCCTGGTAGTAGCTGTAGTCGCCGCGGTACAGCACGAGCTCGCCGTCGCGAAGCTCCACGATCCGGTTGGCCACGCGCGACAGGAAGTACCGGTCGTGGGACACCAACAGGGCGGCGCCGTCGTAGTGGCTGAGCGCCTCCTCGAGCATCTGCTTGGCGGGGATGTCGAGGTGGTTGGTGGGCTCATCCAGCACCAGCAGGTTGCAGGGACTGAGCAGCAGGCGGGCCAGCGCCAAGCGGGCCTTCTCACCGCCGGAGAGCTGGCCCACGGCCTTGAACACCTCGTCGTTGCTGAAGCCGAAGTTGCCGAGCAGGGAGCGCACCTGGGTCTGGGTCCAGTCCGGCACGGCCTCGAACACGGTGTCCACCACAGAGCGGTCGAGCTCGAGGGCCTCGGCCTGGTTCTGCTCGAAGTAGCCAGCCACAACCTGGTGCTCGCCGAGGCCGGCGAAGCCCTCATCGGCGGGCTCCAGCCCCATCACCAATCGCAGCAACGTGGATTTGCCGGCGCCATTGGGCCCCACGAACGCCACCCGCTCCCCCCGCTCCACGCTGAGCGAGGCGCCGAGGAACAGGATCCGCTCGCCATAGCTGTGGGTGAGGTCGTCGATGCGCACCACCTCGCGGCCGGAGCGGGGGGCCGGGGGGAAGCGGAAGCGGGGCCCGGAGAGGCTGGCCTCGGGCGCCTCGATTCGTTCCACCTTCTCCAGCAACTTTTCGCGGCTCTTGGCCTGGGTGCTGCGGGTGGCGCTGGCGCGAAAGCGATCGATGTAGGCCTGCTGGCTGGCCAGTTCCTTCTGCTGGCGCTCGAAGGCGGCCTGGGAGGCCTCGCGCTCGAACGCCTTCTGCTCCAGATGCTGGCTGTAGTTGCCGAGATAGCAACGCGACACGCCCCGTTCCGTTTCGACGATCTGGTTGCAGACGCGATCCAGGAAGGCCCGGTCGTGGCTGATCACCACCAGCGGCACCGTCAGGCTGAGCAGATACGACTCCAACCACTGGATCGTCTCCATATCCAGGTGGTTGGTGGGCTCGTCGAGCAGCAGCACATCCGGCTCCTGCAGCAGGATCTTGCCCAGGGCGATGCGCATCTGCCAACCGCCGGAATAGGCCGCCACCGGCTGCTCCACCCCTTCCAGGCTGAAGCCGAGATCGGGAAGCAGGCGATCGATGCGGGCATCGAGCTCATAGCCATGCAGCGCCTCGAAGCGGCTTTGCAGATTGCCGAGGCGATCGATCAGGGTTTGCAGCAGCTCCGGATCGGCGGCGGCCGCCTCGCCGGCCAGCTGGTCCTCCACCTGGCGCTGACGTTCCAGCACCTCGGCCGCCTCCCCGAAGGCCTGAAACAGCTCCTGGCGCACGCTGCGCCGTGGATCCACCTCAAACTCCTGGCGCAGGTACACGATGCGAGGCGCCCCCTGGCGGATCACCTGGCCGCCGCTGGGTTCCTCCAACCCGGCCAGGATGCGCAGCTGGGTGGTCTTGCCAGCGCCATTGACGCCCACCAGACCGATGCGGTCACCGGGCTTCACTTCCCAGCTGACATCCCGCAGCACCTCTCCGGTGGGGTAGGTCTTGCTGATGCGGTCGAGTCGCAGCACGCGGCGGGAAGAAAGGCCGGCGGGAGCGGCGCCGTTCGAATGAAATCGACTCTACCGAGCGCCCCACGACCAGCTTCTCTCCACAGCCCCCAGCACCCACGGCAGCAAGTGAGACCAGCATCCAGGCACCTGGCTGGATCAACGTTCCCCAAACCAGGGCCAACGGATGCGCCTGGCCAACAAGCCGCTGCTGTGCCTGCCAAGAGGCGAGTGAAACGAGGTGAGCGGCGCCTGGCAACCCGGCAGCCCCGCGCCTGGGCGACCCTGCGGCCCGGTGGTCCGGCGGCCCTGCGGCCATACAGACTCTGGATGCGCCGCGCCGCCGCCGCGATGATGAAACGTCTCGAACAGGTCGCCGCCCTGGTGGTGGCCGCCGGGCTGGCGATCGTGAGCTAGTGGCTGGTCGTCAGCTGGGCCGGAGGCGGTGCTGCCAACCGGCGGCATCAGCCCTCGCGCTCAGCCCTGCCCGGGCAGGGCTTACGCCGCTCACAGCCCGCCGCGGGCCTTGAGCAGCCAGCGATTGCTGTCGCCATCGTCCAGCCCCGCCAGGTGGCCTCGCACCTCCTCGGCGGTGACGGACAGGCCTTGGGCCTCTCCGATGGCCACGATCTGGCGCAGGGCTCCGCTGGGATCCTGCAGGGCCTGGCGGAACAGGGCCTGGGTGAGCTCGGCGTCGCGGCTGATCCACGCGTAGAGCTCGGCGGCGTTGCTGGCGGTCATCGGGGCTGAACCATCCGACTCTCTTACTACCACCGGGCGGGGCCCGGCATTGATCGCCGCCGTCTCGGACAGCTCAGCCGCCAGGCTGCCCCGCGACCGGAAGGGCCGGGGACACCGCTTCCCCTCAGGCGGATGCGTCTCAGGCGGATGCAGCCGTCTCAGGCGGCGTGGGGCTGGACCTCGTCGCCGCCGCCCAGGGCTGAGGCGTCCTCCATGCTGCGGGCGTCGAGGCAGAGCACCTTGCGCAGCTGGGCGTAGTTGGCGGCCAGGGGGCCCTTGCCGTCCTGCTGGGCGGCGTATTCGGCCCGCTGCAGCACATGGTGCAGATGGGTGAGCAGGTAGGTGCTGATCACGGCCGAGACCAGCACATCGCTGCGCTCAGCCTTGACCCGCCGGGAAGGGCGCCGGGGCCGGCTGCCGCCGGTGGGGGCGGTGGGCTGGGTGCGGGGGGAGGAGCTTCGGGTCATGGAAGGCAACGGGTGCCGGAACAGACGGACACCCAGGGTGACCGCCTCTGACTGCAGCTTACATCTGGATACTACCCTTGCGACACTGCGTACACTGGATCGTGTTCGGCAGGACCCGAGGGCCGTGCCCACCCGTCAGACCTCTTCAAGCGGGCGGCCCAAGTCGCCCCGCATCCAGGTGGTGCTGCCGGAGGATCTGTGCGATCGCCTGGCCGTGCTGGCGGATCTTGAGGCCCGCACCGTCAGCAACATGGCTCGGGTGCTGATCCAACAGGGCGTGGAACGGTTGGAGCAGCTGCACGGGCTGGAGCCGGACGCGCCTCCGGCCGAGGCGCCCCAACAGCTGCCCCAAGCGGTGCGGCCCATTCCCCAGGCGCAGCCCCGCGGCGAGCACTCACGCAGCGCCACCCCCAACGCCAACCCCAACGCGGCGCGGTTCGATCCCGGCACCTCGGGTGGCGCCAGGTCCGGCGGTGAAAGCTCCACCCGGGGCAGCACCCGTGATCAGCGCTTCGGCACTGGCTCGGCCGGCACCGCCCCCTCCAGGGGCACGCCAGCCAGTGGTGGCGTCCGCCGGGGCGGCAGCTCGACCGGCAGCCGCATCAGCGGCGAGGGGTTTCGGGACGATCCGTTGCGCACTGATGCGTCCCAGGCCGATGCGTTCGAAACCGATGAGTTCCGGGCCGAGCTGGAGCGCCAGGGCCAGCAGCCCTCTCGCCGCCTCCAGAAACCCCGGCGGCTGCGGATCTGGCGACCCAGCTGAGCAAGGGACCACGCCCCTCTCCTCCAGAACAATCAGCGCCCGAGGTCCGTCGCGACCAGTGTCAGATCCGCTGAAGCGGCCGATCACCACACCTTGTAGGGCAGGAACTTGCCGTTCATGGTCACCTTGACGCGATCGCCCTTGGGGTCTTCAACCTTGTCGACTTTCAAGCTGAAATCGATCGCCGACATGATGCCATCGCCGAATTTCTCCTGGATCACATCCTTGAGGGGCAGGCCATACACCTGCAGGATTTCGTAGAAGCGATAGAGCAGCGGATCGGTCGGCAACACAGGATCCAAGGCGCCTTTGATGGGATAACGCGTCAACTGGGGCGCCAGATCGGCCTCCAGCTCCAAGGCCTGCAGCAACGTGGCGGCCTGCTCGGCCGAGGCGGTGGCCTGGCCGTAGATCAACGCCGCCACCCACACCTCGTCGGTTCCGAGTCGTTCACCCAGCGCGGCGAAGCTGATCCCCAGCCGCTGCTTGGCGGCCAGCAGGGTGGGGGTGAGCGGCGACAGAGCCATGGCTTGGAGCGTCAACGAGCGGGGACCTTATGGAGCCGGCCCCGGGTGCGTTGTGGCGATGGAGACCAACCGCTGTGCCTGCACCCTGGCGCAAGCAGGATTCGGGCAACCCATCTGCCACGCCGCTGGCCTCCCCCTGGCGCTGGCTTCAACCCGGCTCGCGCAGCCGCGGCAGCAGTTGCACCAGGTTGCAGGGGCGGGTGGAGGCATCCAATTGGGCGGCGATCAAGCGGTCCCAACCGGTTTGCACCGCATCCAACGAGCCGGGCAACACAAAGATCAACGTGCCGTTGGCCACCCCGGCCAGGCAGCGGCTCTGCAGGCTGCTGGTGCCGATCGTCTCAAACGAGAGCACGCGAAACAGCTCTCCGAAGCCCTCGATCCGCTTGTCCAGCAACGGCGCCACCGCCTCGGGGGTGCCATCGCGGCCGGTGAGGCCGGTGCCGCCGCTGCTGAGCACAACCTGCACAGCCGGATCGGCAATCCAACCGCTGACCACCGCCCGGATCTGGTAGCGATCATCCGGCACCAGCTGCCGGGCCACCAGCTGGTGTCCAGCGGCTTGCAGGCGTTGCTGCAAGGCGTCGCCGCTGGGGTCATCCGCCAATGAGCGGCTGTCGGACACGGTGAGCAACGCGATCGACAGGGACACCCGAAGGGAGCGGTTGGGATGATGCTACGGAGGCCTTCAAGGGCTCAGAAGCTGAGCCGTGGCAAGCGCAACGCCACTGGCCAGCGAGGGCGTCAGGGCTGTTCGGTGCTGGCGGCCAATTCGGCGGCGATCAATTCAAGGAATCGTCGGTGCAGGGGGGAGGGGTCGAGTTGGACAAGTGCAGCCGCTCGAAGCACGCGAGCCTGGAGTTGATCGCGTCGAGCACGGCATTCTCGTTCCTCAGCTGCGCGCAATCGCTCTCGATCCGCTCGATCTCGCTCGCGAGCGCGTTCATCCGTTTCTCGTGCAAGATCTTCCTGCGCTCGAATTCGATCGCTCTGATCTCGAGATCGACGACGGGTCGCCAGTTGAGCATCGCCAAACAACGTCGCCAGCGAGGCAAGCAGGAGAGGAATGCCGATCTGCTGATCAAGCTGGATGGTGCCGAATCCGGGGAGCTCGACATGGTCGTAGCCGGTGAACAAGGTGATCAGGGCCAGCAGCAAGCCGGCGACAACCGTGATCCAGCCCGGAAGGTCCAGACCCAGCACAACCCTAGCCAGCAGCGCTCAAGCGCGATCCACCCTGGGGCCTGCCCAGCCGCCTCACCAGCGTGGAACTACATGATACTGGCAGCCACCGCCTGCCTGAATGACAGACGGAGGGCCCCCGGTGAAAGCGGATGGCGTGCATGTTGCCCATCTCTTTGCTGGGCATGGGGATCACCCATCAGGACGCGCTGTCAGCCGGGCCTGGTTTGGTTTGGTTTGGTTTGGTTTGCCCCTGCTGGAACCGCTCCCCCCAGAATCAGCGGATCGCAACCGCTCGCAGCTCCGCGGCGCGCCGTTGATCGCGTGCTCGTTCGCTGGCCTTTTGTTCGCCCCTTCGCCATGTCCAGCCCTAACACCACCGGCTCGGCCCCAACGCGCGAGGGTCTGCGGGTGCTGCTGTTCGCGGCGCTGCGCGAGCGGGCGGGCTGGGGCGAACGCCTGTTGGTGCTGCCCCCCGAACGAACTCCCATCACGCCAGTCGCCATCTGGGAGCGGCTGGAGCTGGGGCCCTGGCCCACGGGAATGCGGGTGGCGCTGAACCAGGAATTCGCCGCAGCGGATCAGCCCTTGGCGCCCGGCGATGAGCTGGCCTTCCTGCCGCCGATCAGCGGCGGCTGAACGGGTGAGGACAGGGCAATGCCGTCGACGGATCCATGGTCCGAGGCGGGCGGGAGCCCCTTGCCCCCCAGCGGTTGCGATGGTGCGGCCATGGGTGCGCGTTGAGATGCGCCTGGAGGTGTCGCTTGAAGTGCGCCTTGAGGTGCGACTTGAGGTGCTTCTTAAATGGGGCTTGATCGCTCCAGGTTGGAGGCGTGGGTGCCTCGTCCTGGCACCGCCGCAAAACCGTGATGGCCTCGACAGCGCCGGCCCCGATCCGGATCGAGCTGCGCTCGGAGGGCTTTGATCCCTACCGGGAGCTGGCGGACTGGCCGAGCGCCAACGGCGGCCCCAAGGCGCCAGCGGAGGCGGCGTTCATCGGCCGGGTTCGGGACCAAAGTGCCGCGGGCCAGGCGCTGGAGGCCCTGGAGCTGGAGCATTACCCCGGCATGACCGAGCGGCAGCTGCGGCGCTTGGCCGAGGCCACCTGCGCCGAGCAGGAGGTGCGGCAGGTGCTGGTGCTGCACCGCATCGGCCGGATGGCGCCGGGGGAGGCGATCGTGCTGGTGGCGGTGCGGGCGGAACGGCGCGGCCCCGCCCAGCGCTGCGGCCAGGCGCTGCTGGAGGCCCTCAAGCATGAGGCGCCGTTCTGGAAACGGGAGTGGAGCGGCGATGGCGGTAGCTGGGTGCTGGGGAATACGCCGCTGGCGGAAGCGCAGGCCCCGCCAAATCCGGGGGGCTGAGGCAAGGGCAGCGGCCCGGCAGGCTTCAACGCGCTGGA
>JBKDOR010000097.1:0-2794 GCA_046342775.1 Synechococcaceae cyanobacterium | reverse complement strand
AGAGCAAACCCGTAACAGCGAACAACATCGTTCGTTTCTCCCGTCAAGCCGCCCCTGTGGCTGCCTGACACTCTTAAGGGAGATGGGGTGAGGTCAGCCTTATCACCCAAATGACCCATGGGGCCTGGAAGGGCCCCTTCCGCATCTCACGAGCTGAGATCTTGCCAGTCTCCAGCCGTGCTGATCAGAGCGGGATGGGTCAAGCGTGCTGGCGGCAGGGCTAACCGGTTCACCAGGGCAGGGAGATGATTCCCATCGCCTTGTCAGATGGGCTCAGGGAGAGCGCGGCGCTGTCGCAGACTCTCCACCCTGAAGAACAGGTCGATGGATCGGACGACCAAGCGACAACTGACACCAAGGGAAACGCTCCCGGGTCGCCAATCACCACAACGCCCAGTCGTCCCTCCAGCACCCGCTCACGCCAGCAGCGGCTCGAACCGCATCGATACATCCAGCCAAGGGGCCCGGGTGATCGGCGCACTGGTGGAAATCAGGTCGACACCACTGGCGGCGTAAGCCCGCAGCTGCTCCGGCCGCACTCCCGAGGCCTCCAGCACCAGGCCGCGGCCAGCCGCCTGCGGGGAGCCGACCGTTGCCGCCCCCTGCCGCGCCAGCTGGCGCAGCCGCGGCACCAGGGAGGCCAACTGCTCCGGGCTGAACTCATCCAGCAACACCGCATCGGCGCCGGCGAGCACCGCAGCCTCCGCCTCCTCGGCGGTTTCCGCCTCCACGATCAACCGGGCCGGCCAAGGGGCCGAGGCCCGCACCGCCGCCACCGCCCGCGCCACGCCACCGCCCCAGGCCAGATGGTTCTCCTTGAGCATGGCGGCATCATCGAGGCCGAGCCGATGGTTGAGGCCACCACCGCAGCGCACGGCGTACTTCTCAAAGCGCCGCAGGCCTGGGGTGGTCTTGCGGGTGTCCACGAGGCGCGTGTCGCTGTCGGCCAGCTCCGCCACCAGCGAAGCGGTGGCGGTGGCAATGCCGGAGAGCCGCATCGCCAGGTTGAGGGCGGTGCGCTCGCCGGCCACCAGCGCCCTGGCCTCCCCCTCCAGGGTCAGCAGGGTCTGGCCTGCGGCGATGGCAGCGCCGTCCTCCACCAGCAAGCGCACCACCACGTTGGGATCGAGGATTCGAAACAGCGGCTCCACCAGCACGCCGCCGCAGAAGCGGCCCGCCTGCCGGGCAACCCAGTGGGCCCGGCCCCGTTGGCCCACCAGGGCGGGGGCGGTGAGGTCTCCGCGGCCGAGATCCTCGGCCAGCCAGGCGCGCAGCTGGGCCTCGAGATCGGGTCCGGCCAACAGGGCCGCGCTGCTGCTGGCGGGAAACATGGGGGGCGCGGCGAAAGGAGGCGTGCCACCCGTCAGTTTGAAGGCTGAACAGCCTGCGGGCTGGTCAGCAGGGCAGCGCGGGACGGATCGAGTACGCCAGCGGCTGGAACACGGGGACCGGAACAGGGGCCTGGGGCTTGATCCGGAGGATCTCAGGGCGGCGTGAGCGGGAGCTGAAGCGTCGCCAAGATCCGCGGTCAGTGCAGGTGGACAGGCGGAGAACACGCTGATGGGGTGACCTGGGATCTTCAGTGCCCTGCGAACAGCTCCCCCCGCAAATCAAAGCGACCATGGACATGACGAAGGTCAACGACATCGCCATGGGGTTACGGAGACGACTGGTTGCCGGCCGTGGCCCAAACAATCTGCGCCCCCCAGCACAAAAGTCCGCTGCCTGGGCCTGATGGACGGGGCCGCCGCCACCGGGGAGATCGCGATGATCACCACGAACGACATACCCGTGGCCGAGCTTCTATCTACTCTAGAGACGTACCTAAATACGGCAAGCCTTGAGCACTATATGCAGCGCATACCACATGATCCCGAGGCAAATGTTGTTACAATGTATGTAGCTTATTGCATTTTACGCAAAAGCTACGCCTGAGCACAATTAGCTATAGGTGACAGGCCCGAGGTCACTTCTACAGTCCACAAGACTCCCAAGCTCCGTGTGATCGACTTCTCCCGCACCTCAACTTCAGTCAAGACACACGTCTTTCCTGGAATCTCCTCAGATCATCAGGAAATTCTTTGCGTCTCGTGATTTTCCTCGCCTCTTTCCTTCACCGATCAGCGTGACTTCCCCATCCCGCCCCTGTCCACTGAACCAGTTGCTCCTGGAGGCCCATCAGCTGCTTCGCGGCAGAGCAGAGCAGCCAGCGCAGGTAGCGCCAGCCAGGGCGGTGTCTGCTGTACGACGAGCAGCAACCGCAGCTGCGACTGGGGCGAAGGTCGGGGCAGAGCCCCCGCTGCGCGGCCGTTGGACGCAGGCGGGGTTCGTCCGTCTGAAACTTTTCCGCCCGCGGCGGCGTCTGAGGGTTGAACCAGGGCTGCCTAAAAGTACGGTCAAGCCGTGGGGGCAGCCGTTGGCACGCCTCCCAGGGCCAGTATTCCCTTGATGTCGTAGGCGAGATCCCGCAGGCCCTGGCGAATCGAGCGGTAGCCACCAAGCCGCAGCAGGTTCATGGCCACCGTCCGCAGGAATGAGAACACCGTTGCACCGGTTCGGTTTGCGTAGCGGTGGGCGTCCTCGCCGAGCTAAGCGTCACGGGCCCAGTGCCACTCGTTTTCAATGCTCCAGCGCTGGCGGAGCAGGCACAGAAGGGCCTCTGGCGTGGTGCGGATGCTGGTGAGAAACAGCTGACGTCTCACGGTGCTCTGGCCGCCTGTCGTCAGGGTGTCAGTGATCACTTCCACGATCCAGGCACTGCCCGGCCAGTTCTCCTTGATGTGCTCCGGCGCCT
>JBKDOR010000096.1:0-3598 GCA_046342775.1 Synechococcaceae cyanobacterium | reverse complement strand
GCAGCAACGAGGCCAGCAGCAGCTGCTCTGGTGGAACTGATGGGCGGCCCTCCAGGGCATACAACCTGCAGAAGGTGGGATTGAGCCGATCAAGAGCCTGATCCGCCAACTTCCGTATCCGCCTGAGCGGATGGCTGGTCGGGATCCGCTCCTCGATCGAGACGTAGGAGAACAGGGAGCCGCTGCGCTCCTGTTGGCCTCGCATCAACTATTGGGCAGCTGAGCCATTCTCGCAGAGGTGGTCGGGTTTTTCAGCGAACTCTTAAGCGTCAGTCATGATCTCACAAGACGCTTGAACATGCAGACCATCCGGACTATATCTTTGCATTCCATGATGGCGAGGAGATTGGCCCCAGGATGCTGTCACGAATCGCCAAGCACACCGGCCTTGAACCAGGTGATCTGTGATGCAGGCGGGAAATCGGCTAATAATGTTATACACCTGAGCCACCCCCTGATGATCTTTGTTGAACCCCCTGGCTCTTTGCGGCCAGGTGATGACCAGCTTTAGGCTCACAGAAGACGCACCCAGTGACGTCCAACGTGGAGTGATCTCGCCCCGAGCGGATATGATGTCATGGGAGGTGCTCAAATGGTTAGCGTGCTCGTAGACAAGATGGATGCGATACGTCAGGCTTGCAAGCACTTTAATGTCGTGCGTCTAGACATCTTCGGCTCCGCTCTACGTGACGATTTCGAGCCCGAACGCAGCGACATCGACTTTCTTGTGGACTTCGGATCCATGCCTCCGCTTGACAAACCGGATGCGTACTTCGGCTTGCTTAATGAGTTACGCACCATTCTAGGGACTGGAGTAGATCTCGTGATGGTCGGCGCACTCAAGAACCCTTACATCCGTGACGACGTCAACCGGACGAAGCAGCAGCTTTATGCAGCGTGATCCCCGCGCCTACCTTGCTGACATCCTTGAGTGCTGTGACGCGATCTCCACAGCACTCTCTGGCTTGCAGATTGACGACTACCTCAGTAATCGCCTCGTCCGGTCCTCGGTGGAGCGGGAATTCACCATCATCGGTGAAGCAGTGCTGGCCCTGTCGCACAAGGCGCCGGAAATCTTTGAATCCATCACCAACGCACGGCGAACTGTAGACTTCCGCAGTCGACTAACCCATGAGTATCCAACTGTCGACGATGAACTGGTTTGGGCGGTCGCGATGGTCGACCTACAGGTTCTCAGAAGAGAATGCGCTGCACTGGCATCGCAGCTCAGTTCTGCGGACTAACATCAAGATCCAGCGGATGAGACCACGGATGCTTGTTACATGCACACTGGAACTTGCCAGCCGCTGATCTGGAGCGGAGACCTCACACGCATCCCAATATGACCCTGATCTGGTCACTGGAACGCGACGCTCAGCCTGAAGACTTGGCCGTCCTCGCCGATGGTGTCTTCACGCACATTCGAGACCAGCTGGCTGATGGCGACGCAGCGCCGATCGCCTGTCTCGTCCGCGAAGGAACGCGCGTCGTCGCTGGGGGCTCTGGAAGAACCGAATGCCAGCGCCTGTTCATCCACAATCTCTGGGTCGCTCCAGAGCATCGCGGCCAAGGAATCGCTCGCAAAGTGTTGGCTGAACTCGAATCCGAAGCCGTCCATCGCGGCTGCCGCGACGCCCTGATTGAAACCCTCGACGACAGCGTCGCCAGTTTGTACTTTCGCCTTGGCTATCAGCCTCTCGTCGTGGTCGAGCGCTACCTCGGTCGCTTCAATCGGCACATCATGCTTAAGCCCTGCCTCTCCAACTCCCGGTGAGGCCTCAGCCAGCAGCCCTGTTTGCCACAAGCGGTTCAAGGAAGCGTTTCGACGGTTGACCCCCTCCAACCCAGTCACGTCGTGTGGTTGTTCATCCCGGGTCGCCGTCGTTGAGCCGAGCGCTTCCAACCGACAGAGCTCGGGAGGATGCGGCTGAGTGAAGCCCCGACTGGTGGATCCGCCCGCCGCCCTACCCCGCGGCCATACCAGGTGGTGCACCGCACCGGCTCCGGCAGGACGGACTCAGTCGCAGATCGATCCGGGCCCAGGGCCCAGGGCGGTCAGCAGCCGCTCCAGGCTGTCGTTGGGGAGACCGCGGCGCAGCACCAGCCGCAGCCGGGCCGTGCCTTCGGGCACGGTGGGCGGACGGATCGCGATCGCCAGCAGCCCCTGGTGCTCCAGCCGCCGCTCCAGCTCCAGGGCCCGCCGGTCGTGTCCCAGCGCCAGGGACAGGATCGGCCCCTGGCCCGGCGGCCGCGGCCAGCCCGCCGCCTCCAGCGCCTGGCGCCAGCGCTCCGCCTCGTTCAGCAGCTCCTGCCCCGCCTGGGGATGGCGGCGCAGCCAGGCCAGGGCCGCCAATGCTCCGGCCGCCAACGGTGGCGCCAGGGCGGTGGTGTAGCGGAAGCCACCGCTGCTTTGCAGCAGCCACTCTCCCAGCAGCGCCTCTCCAGCGAGGAAAGCGCCGCCGCTGCCGAACGCCTTGCCGAAGGTGCCGCTCACCAGACCCACGCCGGCGCAATCCCGCGCCAGCCCCCGACCCTCTCCTCCGAGAACCCCCAAGGCATGGGCCTCATCCACCAGCAGCAGGGCGTCAAGCCGCTGGCAGCAGGCTGCGATCGCCTCCAGATCCGGGCTGCTGCCCTCCATGCTGTACAAACTCTCCACCAGCACCAGCCGCCGCTGCGCGGGCTGTTCGGCCCGGGCCCGGGCCAGGCGCCGCTCCAGGTCGGCGACATTGTTATGGCCAAACCGCCGCAGCCGGGCGCCGCTGGCCTGCACCCCCACCAGCAGCGAATGGTGGATCAGCCGATCGGCCAGCACCAGGCCTCTCCGGTCCACCAACGCGACGACCGCCGCCAGGTTGGCCTGGAAGCCACTGGGAAACAGCAGCACCCGCTCCTGGCCCAGCCAATCCGCCAGTTGCCGCTCCAGCATCTGATGCACCGGCCGGCTGCCACTCACCAGCCGCGAGGCGCCGGCCCCCAGGCCGCTGCGCTCCAGTTCGGCGGCGGCGGCGGCCAGCACCTCAGGGTCGCGGCTCAAGCCCAGGTAGTCGTTGCTGGTGAGATCCAGCAGCGCTTCGCCCGCTTGGTCGCAGGCGGGCCTCAGGCCTGCGTGGTCGCCGGCGGGCCTCAGACCCGCGTGGTCGCTGGCGGGCCTGAGGCCGGTGTGGTCGCCGGCGGGTCTCAGGCCCGCGTTGGCGCTGGGCTCGAAGCTGCGCAACCGCCTCAGCCGTAGGGGGTCGAGGCCCTCCAGCTCTTGCCGGATCTGGTCACGCCAGAGCTTCAGGGTCGGTTGCGCCACTACCTCGAGTCTCGGCCGTCAGGGGGCCAGGCGGGCCTTGTGCAGGCGGGTCTTCTCGTACCAGGCGGCGATCTCCGGCGCCCAGGCCTGCAGATGGGGCCACATCAGCTCGCACAGCTCCCGGATCTCCTCTTGGGCATCGAGCTTGGCCCGCAGGTCGAGAAAGTGCAGAAACGCCCGCAGCGAGAAGCTCACCACGAAGTGCTGGCGGTAATCAAACGGCAGGATGCCGCGGGCATGTTCCTCGGCGTAGCCGGCATCGAGCAGGTCGCGGTAGCGCTCGGCGGCGGCGCGGCAAAG
>JBKDOR010000095.1:0-154940 GCA_046342775.1 Synechococcaceae cyanobacterium | reverse complement strand
TTTTCTGACGTGAGGAGCTGACACTGGGGACTTAGCGGCCACTCCACTCCCGCACCCATCCCCCCACCCCCAGCCTGGCCCGCGCGCGACGCCATCCACCGGCTGGTGGGTACACGGAGATGGCGCGGTGGAGAAGCGGCTGTTCGACAGTGCCCTGCAGGTGGAGGCGCTGATGAAGCAGGTGGCTCTGGCTGTGAGCGCCCGCATCCTGGCCGCCCCTCACCTGGCGGCTGGCACTGGCTGGTCCTGGCCACGACGACGGCGACGGCCTGCAAGCGCAGCTGAACCTCGCAGAAGGCGTTCCTGGCACTCGCGGCGGCGGCGTCCCTGCCCCCCACCTCGTCTGGCCAAGCCTGAACAACAAAGATCCTCAAAACCGCTGCGAGCACAGGCTGCAGACGGCTACGCAGATCAAGCCGCTCGGCGCACCAAAACCCTCTGCGGGACAAGGGGTTTGTCCCCGGACTTCCCGTTGACCGCCTCAATGGGTCGCCTGAGATTCGAACTCAGGACCAATCGGTTAAAAGCCGAGTGCTCTACCGCTGAGCTAGCGACCCTTTGGAGCCGTCCCGTGGGGGTTGCTCCGCCTGGTTCCTTTCGGGACCTTTGAGAAAGTATCACCTCGCCGGGCGGATGGCATCGGGCGGGGCCGGGCTGGCTTGAGGCCTGCGGAGAGATCGAGCCCTCAGCAACCTGGCCGACCGCAACCGGCGGGAGCTCAGGCCCCGGGTTGGCGTTGAGCAACCTGACGTGCCGTGAGGGGCTTGGCTGGATCACTCCGCCCCCGGCGGATCAGGCCTCAGCATGGGTTCAGTCGCCTCCCCCCCATGTCGTCTCCTCCCTGGCCCCAGCCTTCGGTGGATCCCTTGGCCTGGGTGGCGGACAGTGCCGTGCTGATCGGGGATGTGCGGCTGGCGGCGGGGGCCAGCCTGTGGCCGACGGCGGTGGCGCGGGGGGATGTCTGCCCGATCGAGATCGGTGAAAGCAGCAATGTGCAGGATGGGGCGGTCTTGCATGGCGATCCCGGCTTGCCGGTGCGCATCGGCCGCGATGTCACCATCGGCCATCGGGCTGTGATCCATGGCGCCGTGTTGGAGGACGGCTGCCTGATCGGCATCGGCGCGATCGTGTTGAACGGCGTCACCATCGGCAGCGGCGCCTTGGTGGGGGCCGGGGCGGTGGTGACCCGCGATGTGCCCTCCGGGGCGCTGGTGATGGGCACCCCGGCCCAGGTGCGGCGCCAGCTCAGCCCGGAGGAGATCGCCGGCCAGCGCCATCACGCCCGCCAGTACCGCCAGCTCGCCATGGCCCACGCCGGCCGCTGCTTCGACCCTGGCTTCGGCCAGGCGAACTCGGACGAGCCCTGAGGTTGCCTTGGCGCCCCAAGGGTCTGCTCTTGGCAGCAGATCCTTCCAATGAACGGGACGCGCTAGGCCTGCTCCTGGCATTGCCTGTCGAAGTGTTGAGAGCGATTGCGTGTTGGCGGTTGTTCGAACCTTGCCGGAACGGAGCTGGTAGGCCTTGCGCCTCCCTCCCCGGGTCCGGCGACGCCCGCGGCGACGGGCACCCAGAGGCAAATGCTGCAGTTTCGATCAGCTGACCTCGGCCCAGGGTCCCGTTCCGGTCCGATTCCGTAGGATCGGCATCTTCCAACTCCTTGCCCCACCGATGGATCTTCGGCTCGTCCTGGTTGCCACCCCGATCCTGCTGGCCGCCGGCTGGGCCGTGTTTCACAGCGGTCGCGCCGCCGTGGGTCCGCTGCAGCTGTTCATCAAGCGAGGGGGCTGATGCTTGAGGTCATCGGTGCCGGGCGGGCCGGCACCGAGGCCGCCTGGCAGATCGCCCAGGCGGGCCTGCCGGTCCGTCTGGTGGAGATGCGGCCCCAGCGCCGTTCTCCTGCCCACCACTCCAGCCAGTTCGCCGAGCTGGTCTGCAGCAACAGCTTCGGCGCCCTCTCCAGCGACCGGGCGGCGGGCCTGTTGCAGGAGGAGTTGCGCCGGCTGGGATCGCTGGTGATCCGCACCGCCGATCAGCACGCCGTACCCGCTGGGGGTGCGTTGGCCGTCGATCGGGGCCGCTACAGCGAGGCCCTCACCCACCTGGTCAGCTCCCATCCCCTGGTGCGGGTGGAACGGTTGGAGCAACAGCGGCTGCCGGAGCCAAGCACGGTGGCGGTTCTGGCCACCGGCCCCCTCACCGCCGATGCCCTCGCCTCCGAGCTGCGCCAGTTCACCGGCCTGGACGAGTGCCATTTCTTCGACGCCGCCAGCCCGATCGTCGAGGGCGACTCGATCGATCTGACGGTGGCCTTCCGCGCCAGCCGCTACGACAAAGGCGACGCTGATTACATCAACTGCCCGCTGAACGAAGAGCAGTACCTGGCTTTCCGCGAGGCTTTGCTCGGCGCCGAACAGGCGGAGCTCAAGGATTTCGAAGCGGAATCGGCCTGCTTCTTCGAGGGCTGCTTGCCGATCGAGGAGCTGGCCCAGCGTGGGGTCGACACCATGCGCTACGGCCCACTCAAGCCCATCGGCCTCTGGGATCCCCGCTGGGGCGATGTCAACGATCGCGAGGTGCGCCGCGCCCGTCGCGCCCATGCGGTGGTGCAGCTGCGCCAGGAGGACCGCGATGGCCGGCTGTGGAACCTGGTGGGCTTCCAGACCAACCTGCGTTGGGGTGAGCAGAAGCGCGTGCTGCGGCTGATCCCAGGTCTGGAGGCGGCCGAATTCGTGCGCTTCGGCGTGATGCACCGCAACACCTATCTGGAGGCGCCTCGGCTGCTGCGGCCCAGCCTGCAGTTCCGCCAGCGGCCCCAGCTGCTGGCCGCCGGGCAGCTCACCGGCACTGAGGGCTATGCCGCCGCCGTGGCGGGGGGCTGGCTGGCGGGCACGAACGCCGCCCGGTTGGCCCGCGGCCTGGAGCCCTTGGTGCTGCCCCGCACCACGATGATCGGTGCGCTGATGCATTTCATCTCCGGCTGCGGCGATCAGGCGGCGGCTCGCGGCGGGTTTCAGCCGATGCCCCCCAACTTCGGCCTGTTGCCTGAGCTGCCCATGCGCATCCGCGACAAACGCGCCCGCTACGGCGCCTACCGGGATCGCGCCTTGAGCGATCTGGCGATTGTCCTCGCCGATCTCAGGCTTCCAGAGTCAAGCGCGTCCCTTGCCAGCGCGGCTCCTTAATCGGGGTTGACCACCACGCTTGGCTCCGTCAGGTCAGGAGATCAACCGCCCCGGGACCGAAGCCCTGGGGCGATCAGGCGATCAGCAACGCACCCAGCAGCAGCAACAGCAGGGCTGGCAGCCCTTGCACCTGGCTCGGGCCGAGGGGGAGGACAACAGGCAGGCTGGCATTGAGCAGACTCACCAACACAGCGCCAACCACAAGTCCCGTCAACAACAGGCCGAAGCTCCAGCCCAAGGCTGCCAAAAAGCGGCCGTTGCGACGCTGCAAGTTGAGCAGGGTGACCGCCGTGGCCAACGCCAGCAACAGCTCCGGCATCGCCGCCGGCACCAGCAGCATCAGCAGCAGCAACACCCCATCGCAAATCCCGGGCAACCAAAACGCTCGCCCTGGGGCGGGGGCCTGGGTGGGCAGCTGGGGCGGGGTGGGAGCCAGCCGTGGCATCGGCAGCTGGGACATGCCTCCCAGGGCAGGCAATACGGGGCGGGGTGGCGGAGTGGCCTGCTCCCGTTGGGAGGCGGATCGTGCCGCGCTGCTCACGCGACCCTGCTGACGCTCCTTGAGGCGATCCATCAGGATCGCGTCATAGGCAGCCTCCACCCGCGACGCGGCGATCTGGTCATCACCCACCTCCTGCAGACGGGCCTTGCGGGCCGTCTGGACCTCGTCGAACAGGCTGTCGTGTGGGATGCCGAGCCGGGTGTAAGGGTCTTCGGGTTCCCCGGAGCCCTGGCTGGATCGTGGCGGTACGGAACCTTCGCTCATGTCCTGAGGCTAGGCAGAAATGATCAAAACAGCGGTTCGCTGTGGCGATATCCAGCTTCCTGTTGCAACTGGCGGCGGCAGGCCTCCGCCTCTTCACGGTCGAGGCGGCGGCGGCGCTTGAGCAGGGGCATCTGGGGGGGCAGGTGGCTGCCCTCGCGAATCTCCACATCGCCGCTGGCCGGAATGAAGCTGACGTAATCGCAACCCCCGTCGCTGCGCGGTCGGATCAGCCAATACGGTCTCGCCATCGATCGACCCAGTGTGATCTTTTGTTTCGAGATTCTGGCGGAGCCGTCCCGGCAGCGTGGCTGGTCTTGAACCACTCGATGGCGCTAAAGGCTCTGGACAGGTCAGAGCGCCACCGGCTCGACGCCGCTCACCACCGGCGCCACGGCCGAAAGCCGCAGCTCCTCGTGGTCCTGCTGCAGTTGCTCAAGATTCCACTGGTTGCGGAACAACAGCACCGGCCGGTCCCAGGCATCGCGCACGGTCTTGCAGTTGAAAAGACGGCCGATCGCCTCCAGGGCCGGCCAGCCCTCCACCACCCAGCGGGCCAGGCAGAATTCCAGCGGCTCCAGGCGTGTGATCACCCCGTATTCATTCTCCAGCCGGTACTGCACCACCTCCAGCTGCAGCTGACCCACGGCCGCCAGGATCGGGTCGCGGCGGCTGGGGTCGATGTCGTGCAACACCTGCACCGCCCCCTCCTCCCGCAGCTCGCTGACGCCCTTGCGGAAGCTCTTGAACGCCGAGGGGTTGGGATTGCGCAGCCAGGCAAAAATCTCCGGGCTGAAGCAGGGAATACCCTCATATTCAACCTTGGGTCCCACATAGAGCGTGTCGCCGATGGCGAACATTCCCGGGTTGTTGAGGCCGATCACATCGCCTGGATAGGCATCCTCAACCACCTCCCGATCCTGGCCGAACAGCTTCTGCGGCCGCGACAGCCGGATGGTGCGGCCGCTGCGGGCGTGGCGCACGGTCATGTCTTTCTCAAAGCGGCCGGAGCACACCCTCACGAAGGCGATTCGGTCGCGATGGCGTGGGTCCATGTTGGCCTGCAGCTTGAACACAAAGCCGCTGAACTCCGGCCGCAGCGGGTCCACCTCGCCTTCGCTGCTGGGGCGTGCGGTGGGGGGCTGGGCCAGCTCGAGGAAGGCATCGAGAAAGGGGCGCACCCCGAAATTGGTCATCGCCGACCCAAAGAACACCGGGCTGATCTCTCCGGCATGCACCAAGTCCATATCCAACGCCGCTCCGGCCCCGTCCAGCAGCTCCAACTCCTCAAGCGCCTGCTCCAGCAGGTCCGCCTCCAGCAGCTGAGCCAGCTGCGGGTCATCCAGTGGCAGGCGGGTTTCGGTGGCCTGGCGGCCCCGCTCAGCCCGCTGGAACAGGATCACCTGGCGGCTGCGCCGATCGATCACGCCGCGGAAGCGATCGCCGCTGCCGATCGGCCAGTTCACCGGCCAGCAGGCCAGGCCCAGCTGGGTTTCGATTTCATCCAGTAACTCCAGCGGCTCCCGCCCGGGCCGATCCATCTTGTTGATGAAGGTGAAGATCGGCACCCGCCGCAAGCGGCACACCTCGAACAACTTGCGCGTCTGGGGCTCCAGGCCCTTGGCCGCGTCTTCCAACATCACGGCATTGTCGGCCGCGGCCAGGGTGCGGTAGGTGTCCTCCGAGAAATCCTGGTGGCCGGGGGTATCCAGCAGATTCACCGTGCTAGTGCCGTAATCGAACTGCAGCACCGTGGAGGTGATCGAGATGCCCCGCTGTTTTTCCAGCTCCATCCAGTCGGAGGTCACCTTGCGCTGTTCCCCCTTGGCCTTCACGGCGCCGGCCTGCTGAATCGCGCCGCCGTACAGCAGCAGCTTCTCGGTGAGGGTGGTCTTGCCGGCGTCGGGGTGGGAAATGATCGCGAAGTTGCGGCGCCGAGCCACCGCTGCGGCCAGGTCGGGATCCGGCGGCGCGGCGCCGGTGGCGCCTGGGACCGCACCGCTGGCGGCAACAGCGGGGTCTGCAGCGCTGAACGCTCCCCCGGCTGTGGGCGCCTCGCTGGTGGCGGAGAATTGGCCGTCGGCGACGGGGGGCGTGCTGCTCATCGCTCCAGCCTGCCAGTCGCCATTCCTCCCCCCCAGCGGCGGTTGACCGCCCCAATCCCATGGCAGGCCAGCGAGCGGCGTTCGAGGGCGGCGGCCGGATCGGACTCCCAGGCCCCATTCGGCGAGGAGCTGGGCCCGCACCCGCCCGACCTGCGGGATCTTCGCAGGCCCTGGCGGCGGGCAGCGCGGCGATGTTCGCCAAGCTGCTCCAGGAGGCGATCTTCGCTCTGGCCGGCCTGGCCATCGCCATGACGCTGGAGCCACCGATGGGCGTGATGGTCCCAGCCGCCGCCATCAGAACGCCGAACAGCGTTTCAGTGAGCTGGTGCGGCAGTGCCTGAGCAACGAGCCGATCACCCCGGGGCGTGATTCCAGGCTTGCGGGGGAGTGAAGCGATCGGCAGCAGGAGCACCGGCTGATCATCGCCCGCGCCGAGATCAGCGGCCTGAACTTGTCTTCCTCCAGCCAGGTGGCGGCGGTTCAGGCCTTGATCAACCGCCGTCGGTAGCCCCGCTGCTTTCGCCTCCTGGTGCAGCGCACGGCCACCGAAGTGGCTGGGCCGACAAGGCAAAGAGTCTCAACCAGCACCTTCACAAATGATCGACTTTCTTGAGGTCCACGAAGCTGAGTCCAATTCAGTTCATCCGTGGGGTTCCAACATCACAGGCTGCGCTCAGGTCGCACCACGCCAGGAATTTGAGCAAGCTGGGCTCAACCTGCTCGGCCGAAGAAAACTCTTGCCGCCACTGACTTGGCCGACTTGTAACGACGGGGTCCCTGGAACATTGGCTGGAATCACGAGAGATCGGCGGTGATCTTCTGCAAGCCACCGAGCCATAAAGAACCATTCTTAAGTGGAGATAAGTCCTGCCAGTAGGTCCTGACTTTTCTGTTATTACTCCATGGTCCTGTCGATTATTTCAAGGGATTTTAAGTTTCCACTCCATCATTCTCAGCCAGCACCTTGTCGTCGTTGCAAGCAGGATGGGTCGAGGAGATGACGGCGAGACATGGAGAGTTTCTCCTCCAGGATTGTTGCCGTGCAGGCAAAAAGCGTGCGCCGAGCACGATCGGCGGGAGGATTTTTCGGCCTTCTTCCCCAGCCTGCCATGCCTGGACTCCCCAGTGAGCTGACCGGTCTGAACGCGTTGTAGACGTCAAGCCCAAAACTGAGTCCTCTACGCTTGGACCCCATTGCTCCTCCCGAAATGGGACAGGGCTCAGCCTGGACCCCACATCACCATGGTCGACAGCTCCGATCCCACGCCGCTGCCTCCCGAGCCCACAACGGCCTGCCGCGGCCTCTCGTTGGCAGGCCTGGTGCTGATCGTGGTTTTCCTGACGACCGTGGCAACCGTGGCGTTTCCGGTGCGTCTGCTCAATCCTGCTTGGCAGCTGCGCCTGGGCGGGATGCTGATCAACATGGCGCCCATGCCGCTGATCGGCCTGGGCTTGCTGCATCTGGCCGTGCTGCTCGACCCTCTGGATCCGCTGCTGATGCGTCGCCTGCGGCCGGCAGCCCATCTGGGCGTCCTGGTGGCCCTGGGCTACCTGCTGCTCGCCCCCCTGCTCGGCAACGCCGCCCTGGCCCAACTCCGTGACCAGGTCAGCGTCCGCGATGCCCGCCTGCGGCAGGCCAGCTTCAACCTGGAGCAGTTGCGCCAGGCCGTCAGCGCGGCCTCCTCCGTGCCGGATCTGGAGGCCAGGATGAATGCTCTTCAGGGGCCCAAGCTGGACTCGGCCGATCGTCTGCAGCCTCTGCCGCGGCTGCGCACACGCGCCTACGCCCTGCTGGATCAGGCCTCCGAGCAGTTGAGCCGCGCCAAGGCCAATGCCACGCCCATCAATCCCTGGGTGCTGCTGCCCGCCATCGCCCGCAACAGCGTGGCCAGCTTGGCCCTGGCCCTGGGGTTCGCCGGTTTGGCCCAACGGCCCGGCAGCGAAATCTCCCTGCTGGCTGAGCTGGTCGATCGCTTCGAGCTGTCTGTGCTGCGCCGCCGCATCAGCCGCGACAACCGAGCCGGCACTCTCTCGGATCAGGATTACGTCGCCCAGCTCACCGACGAACCGGAATGAGTCGATTCAGGAGACGTTGCTGCGATTCGCCAGGCCATCCCACAGGCGAGAGGCCGATGCTCGGGGAAGCACCCTCCGGGGCAGACGAAACAACACCTGCGCTTCGCCCAGGTCAGCCGCGATCCAGTGACCGCAGGGTCTTCGCTGGGGCGGCCTCGGTCCGCTGGCCGGCTGCCGCGGCGCTGAACGCCGCCGACCATGCTCACTCCTCCTCCAGCCGCCGCTTCACCGCCTTGAGGTCCTGCCAGGTGAGCCACTTGGGCGATCCCTCCGTGCGGGCTGGATTGCGCAGCAGATAGGAGGGGTGAAAGATCGGCATCACCCAGCGGCCCTGCCAGGCGCGCCATTGGCCTCGCTGCTTGGTGATCGCTCCCTTTTCCCCCAGCGCCCCCTCCAGGGCGGTGGCGCCCGCCAACAGCACCACGGCGGGCTGAATCAGGCGCAGCTGCTCCTCCAGCCACGGCCGGCAGGCCGCCATTTCCGCCGGGGTTGGTTTGCGGTTCTCCGGCGGGCGGCACTTCACCACATTGCAGATGTAGGCGTCGCGGTTGCTGTCCAGCCCCACGCTGGCCAACATCTGGTCCAGCAGCAGGCCGGCCCGGCCCACGAACGGCAGGCCGCTGGCATCCTCCTGGGCGCCTGGCCCTTCGCCGATCACCATCAGCCGCGCCTTCGGGTTGCCCCGCGACACCACCACCTGCTGCCGCCCGGCAGCCAGGGGGCAACGGCGGCAGGCGGCGCAGCTCAAGCTCAATGCCGCCAGCGGATCTGGTTGCGTCAGTTCAGCCATCCCATCAGCACAGCCCGGTTGCTGCCGCCCAGTCTTGGACATTTGCGGAGATGGTTGCGATCACCCCTGATCAGGGGAAACCGTTGGTGCAGGATGGACGATCTGCAGGGGTTCCTTAACCTCGCAGCCTGACCTTTGATCCGGTTGATGCCGTGGCTCCGCTGAGCCTGTCCGCCCGTGCTCGGGTGCTGCAGCCCTCGCTCACCCTGGCGATCGCCGCCCGGGCCAAGGCCCTTCGCGCTGCCGGCGAGGACATCTGCAGCCTCAGCGCGGGCGAGCCGGACTTCGACACGCCGGCCTTCATCCGCCAGGCGGCCGCCGACGCGCTTGAGGCTGGCCATACCCGCTATGGCCCCGTGGCCGGCGAACCCGCCCTGCGCGAGGCGATCGCCCAGAAGCTCAGCCAAGAAAACGATGTGCCCACCCGCCTGGAGCAGGTGCTGGTCACCAACGGGGGCAAACAGGCCCTGTTCAACCTCTTTCAGGTGCTGCTCGAACCCGGCCATGAGGTGTTGCTGCCCGCCCCCTATTGGCTGAGCTATCCAGAAATGTTGCGGCTGGCCGGGGCTTCGCCCAAGCTGCTGCCCAGCTCCGCCGCCACCGGCTTCCGCCTCGATCCCGCCGAGCTTGAAGCGGCGATCACCCCCGCCAGCCGCTTGCTGGTGCTCAACAGCCCCTCCAACCCCACCGGCGTGGTGCTGCGTCCCGATGAGCTGGAGGCCATCGCCGCGGTGGTGCGCCGCCATCCGCGGCTAGCGGTGGTGTGCGACGAGATCTATGAACATCTCGTCGCACCAGGCCATGGCCACCACAGCTTCGCCGCCGTGGCGCCGGATCTCGCCGAACGCACCTTTGTGGTGAATGGCTTCGCCAAGGGTTGGGCGATGACCGGTTGGCGCGTCGGCTGGCTGGCTGGCCCCCAGGAGGTGGTGGCCGCCGCCAGCGCCTTGCAGAGCCAATCCACCAGCAATGTCTGCAGCTTCGCCCAATACGGCGCCTTGGCCGCCATCAGTGGCTCCCGCGACTGCGTGCGCGCCATGGCCGCCCGCTTTGACCAGCGCCGCCGCCAGCTTTGCGAAGGACTGGTCGCGATCGCCGATCTCTCGCTGGTGGAGCCGGAGGGCGCGTTTTACGCGTTCCCGGATGTGAGTGCCTGGGGGCTCGATTCGATGACCCTGTGCCGGCGCCTGTTGGAGGAGGTGGGATTGGCGGTGGTCCCCGGTGTCGCCTTCGGCGATGACCGCTGCATTCGCCTCTCCTGCGCCGCCTCCGAAGCCACGATCGACGATGGCCTGCAGCGTCTCCACCGTTTCGCCGCCCAGCTCAAGGCGGTGGCTGTCCATCACTGAGCTGGTCCATCGTTGAGGCCGTCCAGCGCTGAAGCGCCCCATCGCTGAAGATGGCTTCCTGTTGAGGCGCAGGCAGCGATGGCCGGGCCGGTCCCGCGTAAACTGATCGTGATGGGCGACAGCGGCGCCTACGGCTGGGGCGACCCCCACCAAGGTGGCTGGTGCGAGCGCTTGCGACGCGACTGGATGGGGCTGCCCGATGGTCCGGTCCTCTACAACCTCGGCGTGCGGGGGGATGGGCTGGAGCGGGTGGCGGCCCGCCTGGGTCAGGAGGTGTCGGCCCGGGGAGAGCTGCGCCGCCAGCGACCCCAGGGCATCCTGCTGTCGGTGGGCCTCAATGACACAGCCCGGGTGGGTCGCCGCGATGGTCGCCCCCAGCTGGGGCCGGAGGCCTTCCTGTTTGGCCTGCAGCAACTGCTGCGCGAAGCCCGGGAGCTGGCGCCAGTGCTGGTGCTGGGCCTCAGCCCCGTGCTGGAGGAGGCGATGCCGTTTGCCGAGGTGCTGTGGTACACCCTGGAGTCGGTGCGGCACTACGAAGCGTTGCTGGAGGAAGCCTGTCTGGAGGCGGATGTGCCGTTCATGCCCCTGTTGAGCCGCTTCCTCGACGATCCCCGCTGGGGGCAGTGCCTGGAGCCGGATGGCATCCATCTCAACGCCGAGGGCCATCACCGCATCCACCAGGCCCTTGCCAGCTGGCCCGCCCTGCTGGAGTGGGCCGGCCTCGAATCGCTGCTGCTGGCCACCCCCGTGGCCTGACACCCGGGCGTGTCTGTATCCAAACGAACATTCGGGATTCCCCGGCTCGGGTGAACGCCTTGCCCTCGGTTGAGTGAACCGGGCTGATCCAGGGGCTGACCAGGGTGAGTGGGCTGTCGTTGGTGCAAGCCGATGCGCTGCCACACCCCCCTTCCATCTCTGCCGATTCCCCTGGCCGCGAAGCGGCTTCATTCGCCTGGGCCCTCTGGGCCGCGCCAAGCCCGCGTCATTCCGGGCGGTGCCAGCGGCTCCCCGGCCAGTGGCCAGGCCAGCGACGACCTGAAGGGCCGCAATCTCCGCTGGCTGGAGGCCTACGACCGCTGCCGCCACACCCCCGAGGCCATTAGCTTGCGCAACCGCCTGGTGGAGCACAACCTGCCCTTGGTGGTGCGGGTCGCTGCCTCGCTGCAGCACCACGACGGACTGCCTTTCGAGGACATGGTGCAGGTGGGCAGCCTCGGGTTGATTCGTGCCATCGAGTCGTGGGATGGGCGCCGAGGCTCCTGCCTGAGCAGCTTCGCGGTGCCTTACATCCGTGGCGCAATCCAGCGGGAGATCCGCGATCGCCTCGCCTTGCTGCGGGTGCCCCGCCCCCTCTGGGACCTGCGCCAGCGGGCCAGCGCCATCCAAGAACAGCGGCGCCGCCAGAACCGCCCGGCGCTCAGCCAGCCCCAGCTGGCGGTGGCCTTGGCCTGCAGCCCGGAGCAGCTGGAGGAAAGCCAGGGGCTGGCCCAGCGGGCAACCCCCTGCAGCCTCGACGCGCCGCTGATGGGCGCCGAATCTGGCGGCGCCAGCTGCCTGTTGGAACTGATCGCCGATCCCGCCAGCCAGCGCAACCGAGATGGGGATGGCGAATCCTCCGACTCGCCGAAGGCCGAGCACCTCTGGCTGCGTCAGCAGTTGCTGCGCCTGGATCCGGCCGCCCGTGCCCTGCTGGAGGGGCGGTTCCTCGAGGGTTGCAGCTGGCCGGAACTGGCCCGCCGCACCGGCGTCAGCCAGGCCACGGCTCGGCGCCGCCTGCAGGTGCTGCTGCGACGGTTGCGTGAGGCGGCACAGGCTTGGAGGGGGCGTGAGCCAGCGCTCGTTCCGTGGCTCCAGGCGGGTTGAACCCGTGGCCCCAGCGCTGACGCCGGGCCAGCGTCAGCGCTGGGCTCAGCCTCGCTGGGCGGCCAGGTCAGCCGGGCGCGGCCCGCAGTGCCCACTGGGCCGCGATCGCCAGCAAGGCGGCCAGCCCGGTCTGCAGGCCATTCACCAGCTCATTGCTCAACCAGCCCCAGCGCCGCTGGGCCGTGGCGCCGATCAGGCTCTCCAGCAGCGTGGCCAGCAGCGCCACGCCACTGGTCAGCAGCCAGGCTCGCCAATCCGCCAGCAACCCGAGGGCCTGCATCACCGCCGCCATCAGCGCCCCGCCCAGCAAGCTGGCCGCCGTGCCCTCAAGGCTCACGGCCCCCTCGGTGCCGGGCGGCACCGGCCGCAGGCTGGTGATCAACACGGTGCGGCGGCCCCACCGCTTGCCGATTTCGCTGCCGAAGGTGTCCGCCAGCTTGGCGCTGAAGCTGGCGGCAAAGCCCAGCAACAGCAGCGGTTGCCAGCTCCCAGGCGCCAGGGGCACCGCCATCGCCAGCACGCAGCCCACCAAGGCCGAGCCCCAGACGTTTTCCGGGCCACGGCGACCGCCGCGGCCCTCGGCCAGGCCCTGCTCCTGCTTGCGGCGCATGCCCAGACGGGTGACCAGCGAGCCGGCGGCGAGATAGGCCACCACCGCCAGCCAGCCCCGCGGGCCCAGGCAACCCCAGAGCACGGTGCCCAGCACGCCGGCATGAATCCAACCGGCACGGGTCAACACGGGGGCTCGCTGGGCCAGGGCGATCAACATCAGATTCAGGCCCAGGGCCACCAGCCAGTGGCCGAGATCCTGAGGTGGCACTGGCAGCGACGCGGCTGGGGAGAGCATGGACAGGGGTGGACCAAGCGGTTGTGTTGCGACAGATCTAGGACCGCCGGTTTGCCGCGGGGCGTGGGCGGATAATCGCTCCACCTGTGAGCTCCCCAGGGCCATGCTGTTCAAGCGCAAGTTCTTCCTCGACCTCGAGGCCGAGGCCGGCAAGACCCCAGCGCCACCAGCGGTTGTGGCTCCGGTCGCAGCCAAGCCCGCCCCAGCAGCCAAGCCCGCCCCGACCGAGCAACCCGCCGGGGCAATCAAGCCGCGGCTGGTTGCCCCCGGCGTCGAGGCCTCCGCTCCGGCCGAAGCCTCCGCTGCTGCGGTGCAGGCTCCTCTTCAAGCCGACGCCGCTGCGGCGGCCGCGTCACAGGCCAACGGCGTCACCACCGCTGAGGCGATCGCCGCCGAACTCGCCGCCGAGCAGGCGAACCGCCCCGCGCCCACCCAGGCCACCTTCGCGCCGGAGTTCCTCACCCCCGGGGCCAACCCCCTGCGCCGCCGCCGTGCTGGCGCTGATCTGGGCCGCTTCCGGCAGATGGCGGGCGGGATTCTGCGCAGCTGAGGGTTCTCCAACACACCAGCCGGGCCACCGCTGCGATTGCCGCCGTGGAACAGCGCAGGATCGTGGGTCCCAGGCTGACGCCCAGCCATCCAGCCTCCAGGGCCGCCGCTTCCTCAGCGTCGGTCCAGCCCCCCTCCGGACCGATCGCCAGCTGCAGGCTGGGCGGCAACGCCACCCCACCACAGCTGTTGAGCAGGGTTTCGAGCTGCGGCAGCCCCTGCTGGCGGGTGGTGGCGAGCAGCCCCAGGCCTGGCGGTGGAGCGCTTAACCAGGCGGTCGCGGGCCGCGGCTCCTCCAGCGGCGGCAGCCACAATCGCTCCGATTGCTCCACCGCCTCGCGCACGATCGCGCGCCAGCGCTCCTGGGGCAGTGGTTGGGGTTGGCAGCGTTGCGCCAGCAGTGGCTGCAGCTGATCCACCCCCAGCTCGGTGGTCATGCGCCACACCAGGTCCAGATCACGGCGTGGCAGGGCCAGGGCCAGCTGAATCGGGCAAGCGCTGGCCGCCTGCCGTTGCAGGCCCCCTGGTTCGAGCCGCAGGCTGCCGTCAGCGTTCAGCCGGGCCGGCAACAGCCCACCGACGCCATCCACCAGGGCGATCGCCTCGCCGGTGCGACAGCGCAGCACCCGACGCAGGTAATGGCTCTCGGCGGGTTCGGGCTCCAGGCGATCGCCCCGGCTCAAAGCCAGCTTCAGCCGCTCAGGCGCGATCAGCAGCCGGCGCAACTCACGGGCCATCGGCTGCGGGCAACGCCCCGTCAGGGCCGAGCCGGCGGCCGGGCTGAAGCTCAGGCGCCGGCAGCGGCGCTGGCGAACAGGGCATCCTCCGGGTCCTCCACCGGCCAGTCTTCGTTGACGCCGCCGATCAGCAGCAACTCGATTTCCACCACATCCCGGTCGAGCTGGCCGAGGGCGTTGATCAGCACATCGAGAGCCATGGCGTCGCAGGTGCCGAGATCGATCCAGCAGCGGCCCCATTCACCCTGGTATTCCATCGCGGACATGTTGTGCATCAACGCCGGCAGGGCTTGGCCCGATTGGTCGGGATCCCAGTTCATCCAGCTGAGATCAGCGCCCGACTCATGGGCCTGCAGGTTTTCGCCGTTGAAGCCACCCAGCTTGCCGAGTACGAACCAGCTGTCGAAGACGCCCCCCACGTAATCGCGCTCTCCGGCGCTGGGGGGATGGGCGAAGCGCATCCAGATCCAGCAGTTGAAGGGGTCGACCTCGCGGAACTGGATCTCCATCGCACTCGCTTCAGCAGCTGATCTCCATCCCAGCATCGCGCCCCAGGGCTGCCGCAAGCGGTGGCGGACGCCGCTGCCAGGCGCCCAGCTCCAACCAAAGCCCCCACCACCGCCACAGCCGCAGCCGCAGCCACAGCCGCAGCCACAGCCACAGCCACAGCCAAGGCCAAGGCCAAGCCCAAGCTCGAGCCGTGCTGAAACCCACGCACGCCGCAAGCCAAGCCACTGGCCGATCCAACTCCAAGGTCCTGCACCAACGAGGCCCAGTTCCCAGAGCCAATGGCCCCTGGCGAAGGTCAGGCACCGCACCACCCGGCGCCCGGGCCATGGGCTGATCCGGCCGGTCCGTGCGCCCTGCTAGCCCGGCCCCCTGCAAGCTGGAGTCATGCTGGAAACCCGGGCACTTGGCTATCACCCCGCCACGGCACCGCGGCCGCTGCTGGAGGGGCTTGATCTGCGCCTGCCCGTGGGCGAGCCGGTGCTGGTGGCCGGGCGCAGCGGCAGCGGCAAAACCACCCTGCTTGAGCTGTTGGCTGGCCTGGCCGAACCGGACGCCGGCCAGATCCTCTGGAGGGGCGAACTCTGTTCGGCCCAACAGCGCCGTTGGCTCTGTGGCCTGGTGTTCCAGTTCCCCGAACGCCACTTCCTCGGGCTGACCGTGGCCCAGGAGCTGCGGCTCGGCCACCGCCGCCTGGAGGCGGAGCGGATCGAGGCGGTGCTGGAGCAGGTGGGGTTGGCCGGCCTGCCTGCACAGCAGGCTCCCGAGCGGCTCAGCGGCGGCCAGCAGCGGCGTTTGGCCTTGGCGGTGCAGCTGCTGCGCGATCCCCAGGTGCTGCTCTTGGACGAACCCACCGCTGGCCTCGACTGGGCCGTGCGCGATGAGGTGTTGCAGCTGCTGCTCGATCTGGCCAAGGAGCGGGCCCTGCTGGTGGTGACCCATGAGCCGGAGTTGTTTCAGGGCCGGGTTGCCCAGGCCTGGCGGCTGCGGGGGGGCCAGTTGGAGCCGCTGCCTACGATGCAACCAGGATTGCGACCTTGATGGCCGATCGGATTCTGCGGGCCACCGCCGCGGAGGGTGGCATCCGCCTGGTGGCCGTCACCACCACCACCACCGTGCGCTATGCGCGCCAGCGCCATCAGCTTTCGTACCTCACCACAGCGATGCTGGGGCGGGCGATGACCGCGGGCCTGCTGCTGGCCAGCTCCATGAAGGTGGCCCACGGTCGGGTCAATCTGCGCATCCAGTCCGACGGACCGCTGCGGGGGCTGATGGTGGATGCCGGCCGAGACGGCACGGTGCGGGGCTATGTGGGCGACCCCTCGCTGGAGCTGGATCCGGTCGCCAGCGAAGACGGCAGCCCGGGCTTTGATTTCGGCCGGGCCGCAGGCACCGGCTATCTCCATGTGGTGCGCGACATCGGCGAGGGAGAACCGTTCAGCAGCACCGTGGAACTGGTGAGCGGCTGCATCGCTGAGGATGTGGCCTCCTACCTGCTCCACTCCGAGCAAACCCCTTCGGCGGTGTTTGTGGGGGAACACATCGATCGCCAGGGCATCCGCTGTGCCGGGGGCCTGTTGGTGCAGGTGCTGCCCAAAGCGGCCCAGGAGCCGGCCCTGGTGGCCTTGCTGGAGGAGCGCTGCCGCGAGGTGCGTGATTTCAGCCACAGCCTGCGCCTCCATGCCGACAACCTGCAGGGGCTGCTGCGGGAGGTGTTCCCGGATCTGGACCCGCAGCCCCTGGAGACGGCCGGAGCCGGCACCCCGGTGAGCTTCCATTGCCCCTGCAGCCGCCGCCGCAGCGTCAATGCCCTGCGCCTGCTGGGCCGCGATGAACTGCAATCCATCCTGGAGGAGGACGGCAAGGCCGAGCTCACCTGTCATTTCTGCCAGGAGATCTACACCGTGGCGGAGCAGGAGCTGCGCCAACTCATCGCCGACTTCAGCCATGGCTGATTCGCAGCGGCAGCGGCAGCGGCAGCGGCGCTCGCTCCGCGAACAGTTGGGCGTGTGGCTCAAGGATCGCTGGCGTTGGGAGCGGGCTCTGCGCTCCAACTCCCAGCGGTACCTGCGGCTGTGCAACCGCCGCGAAGCGCTGGAACCGGCCCCGCATGGCGGAGGCCAGGCCTGCCTCTGGCCCCATACGTCACGCCTGCACGCCGCCATGGTGCAGCCGGAGCTGGCCCGCCGCCTGTTGCGTCGCTGCCTCCGGGACGCTCCGATCTCCCGTGCCAGTTCCCCGCGGGCCGCCAACCCGCAGGCCCCTGGCGCCAACCCTCAGCTGAGCGTGCTGATCGGCCACCGCGGCCAGGAGCGGCTGCCCCTGCTGCTGGCCACCCTGGAATCCCTGGCGGCTCAGGCTGATGTGCAGCTCGAATGCCTGGTGATCGAACAGGACGATGCGGTGCGGATCGCTGCGGCGTTGCCAGGCTGGGTGCGCCACATTCACGCCCCCCTGGCCGAGCCCGGAGCGCCTTACAACCGCTCCCAAACGTTCAACGTGGGCGCTCGCGCCGCCCGGGCGCCGGTGCTGCTGCTGCACGACAACGACATGCTGGTGCCTACCGGCTACGGGAGCCGGATCCTGGAACGCATCCACGAGGGCTACGAGGTGGTGAACCCGAAGCGATTCATTTTTTACCTCAGCCAGGCCCATAGCCAGGCGGTGCTGGAGGCGGGGGCACCCTTCGATGCCATCCCTGCCGACACCATTGTGCAAAACCTGGAGGCGGGCGGCAGCATGGCGATCCGGGCCGACACCTATGCCGACCTCGGCGGCATGGACGAGGGATTCCGTGGTTGGGGTGGCGAAGACAATGAATTCTGGGATCGCTGCCTGACGCGCCCCAGCTGGATCTGGGGCTACGAGCCGATCGTGCACCTGTGGCATGCGAGCCAACCGCTCAAGCAAGCCGCTGCCAATCCCAACCTGGATCGGGCCCGCGCGCTGATGGCCCTGCCGGCCGAGGAGCGCATCCAACGGCTGCGGCAGCGCCGACTCGGTTCCCAGGCCTGAGCTCTCTCGGCGAAGCAGCCTCTCGCCGCATTGAGCGTGGCCGCATGAGCTCTGCCGCAGCACTTTGCCCGCAGCACCGTGCCCGAAGCACGCCGCCCGCAGCAACGACCCCGCAGCACCGAGCCCGCGGTGCCCCGTGGCGGATGGGATTGTGCAGGTGGCACAGAGGGCCATGCGCTGCCCTCAGAATGACTTCACAACCGTGGAGTGATCCAACGTGGGCGTGCTGACCGCATTGGCCATCCTGGCGGGCCTGATCGTGGTGCACGAGGCGGGGCACTTCTTCGCCGCCACCTGGCAGGGCATCCGCGTCAGCGGCTTTTCGATTGGCTTCGGCCCGGCCTTGTTCAAGCGACGCCGCGGTGGTGTGCTCTATGCCCTGCGGGCGATCCCGCTGGGGGGCTTCGTGTCCTTCCCCGACGACGACGACAACGATCCCGCTGAGCCCGTGTATCGCAGCGACGATCCCCACCTGCTGCGCAATCGGCCCCTGCCGCAGCGGGCCCTGGTGATCGCCGCCGGCGTGCTGGCCAACCTGGCTCTGGCCTGGGCGGTGCTGCTGGCCCAGGGGCTGGTGCTGGGCATTCCGGCCGGGTTCAGCACCAGCCCCGGCGTGCTCGTGGCGGCGGTGCAGACGGGGCAGCCGGCGGCTCGGGCCGGCCTGCAAGCCGGAGACCGCATCGTGGCTTTGCAGGGAGAGGAATTGTCCAGCGGCCAGCAGGCGGTCAGCGAGCTGGTGGAGCTGATCCGCCAGGCGCCGGATCAGCGCTTGAACATCGCCGCCGAACGCCTGGGGCAGCGCCAGCAGTTGTGGTTGGTGCCCGACGACCAAGGCGGCATTGGCCGCATCGGTGCCCAGCTGCAACCCAATGGCAGCGAGCTGTTCCGGGCCCCCCGCTCACCCCTGGAACCGATCCGTCAGGCCAATGCCGACTTCCTGGCCCTGGTCCAGCGCACGGTCAGCGGCTTCGGGACCTTGCTCACCCATTTCGGAGAAACCGCCGGCCAGGTGTCCGGCCCGGTGAAGATCGTCGAAATGGGGGCTTCGCTGGCTGAGCAGGGGGGCGCCAGCCTGTTCATGTTCACCGCCTTGATCTCGATCAACCTGGCCGTGCTCAACGCCCTGCCGCTGCCGTTGCTGGATGGCGGCCAGTTGCTGCTGCTGCTGATCGAGGGCCTGCGCGGCCGCCCCTTGCCGATGCAGTACCAAACCGCCTTCCTGCAGTCCGGTTTCGTGTTTCTGGTGGGCTTGAGCCTGATCCTGATCGTCAAGGACACATCCCAGCTGCCGGTGGTTCAGCAACTGCTGGCCCGCTGAGCAGCGGCTGGTCTGGAGCCGTCACCACCCGACCCTGAAGCCGGCTTGGCGCAGAGCTCCCAGCTCCCAGACCTGATTGCCTTGGCTCAAGGCCGTGGCGCCTGGCCAGGACAGTCCGGCGGTTACTATTTACTCCTATCACCAAATCGAGGTCCCCTGCCGCATGGCGAAGAAGTCAATGATCGCGCGGGATGTGAAGCGCCGCAAACTCGTCGACCGTTTCGCCGCCAAGCGCGCCGCCCTCAAGGAGGCCCTTGATGGGGCAGCCGATCCGATGCAGCGGCTGGAAATCCACCGCAAACTCCAGGCCCTACCCCGCAACAGCGCCATCGTGCGGGTGCGCAATCGCTGCTGGGCCACCGGCAAGCCCCGTGGCGTCTACCGCGATTTCGGCCTCTGCCGCAACCAGCTGCGCGAGCGGGCCCACCGCGGTGAGCTGCCTGGCGTGGTCAAATCGAGCTGGTGATTGGCCGCGTTGGTGATCCCCGCTTGAACCCCGGAGCTCCGCTTCGGGGTGTTGTTGTCTAGGTACATTTCTGATCCGCGTCCTGTTCGGAGCCGCCCCTGTTGCCAGACGGCTCCCTTCAAGCGCTGGTCGAGGCCTACGCCCAGGGCTGGTTCCCGATGGCAGAGTCCCTGGGACGACGGCATTACGGCCCGGTGCGGTTGTATCGCAGCCGCGAACGAGCCTTGCTGCCCCTGGATGGCAGCCTGCATGCATCCCGCTCGCTGGGTCGCGTCTTGCGCGCCCGCCCATTTCGGCTCGGCCTCAACCAGGCTTTCGACGCCGTGGTGTCAGCTTGCGCCGATCGTCCCGAGACCTGGATCAGCCCTGAGTTGGCTGCGATCTACAGGCAATTGCATGGCGCTGGGTTTGCCCATAGCGTGGAAGTCTGGCAAGGGACCAAGCTGGCGGCGGGGATGCTGGGCATCGCCATCGGCAGCTGCTGGATCGGCGAATCGATGGCCCACCTCCGCCCCAACGCCGGCAACGTGTTGCTGGTGGAGCTGACCGCCGCACTGGAGTGGGGCGGCTTTGCCCTGTTTGATGTGCAGCTGAGCAATCCGCACCTCGAACGGTTCGGTTGTTTCCGCCTCAGCGACGCGGACTACTCCAACCAATTGCGCCACGCCCGTTGCCGGCCCGCCCGACTGCGCCTGGGCGATGACAGCCTGGAGTCCCACGCCTGGCCCCCGTCGGATGCGAGGATGGGAGCTGACAAAAAACAGACATAACGGCTCGTGCAAGGACAAACCCAGTCGATCTCCTTCGATGGTCGGGAGATCCGACTGACCCACGGACGCTTTGCCCCCCAGGCGGGAGGTTCCGTGATGATCGAATGCGGAGACACGGCTGTGCTGGTCACCGCCACCCGATCGAATCCGCGGGAGGGCGTTGATTTTCTCCCCCTCACCTGCGACTACGAAGAGCGGCTCTACGCAGCCGGGCGCATCCCCGGCAGCTTCATGCGTCGTGAATCCCGCCCTCCCGAGCGCGCCACGCTGATCGCTCGCTTGATCGATCGGCCGCTGCGCCCCCTGTTTCCCAGCTGGCTTCGCGATGACCTGCAGGTGGTGGCCACCTGCATGTCGCTCGATGAGCGGGTGCCACCGGATGTGTTGGCCGTGACCGGCGCCTCCCTGGCCACCTTGCTGGCCGGAATCCCGTTCCATGGCCCGATGGCGGCCGTGCGAGTGGCCCTGCTGGGCGACGACTTCGTGCTCAACCCTAGCTATCGGGAGATCGAGCGAAGCGAACTCGACCTCGTGGTAGCTGGAACCCCCCAGGGGGTGGTGATGGTGGAAGCGGGTGCCAACCAATTGCCCGAGCAGGATGTGATCGAGGCGATTGACTTCGGCTATGAGGCGGTGGGCGAACTGATCAGGGCCCAGCTCAGCATCCTCGACAAACTGGGCATCAAGCATCAACCTCCGGAGGCCCGCAGCGACGACCCCACGGTGCCGGCATTCCTGGAAAGCAATTGCGACAAGGCGATCCGCGCCGTGTTGAGCGAGTTCACGCTGCAGAAGGCCGAGCGCGATTCCCGTTTGGATGCGATCAAGGATCAGGTGAACACCACGATCCAGTCGCTGGCCGATGATCATCCGGTGCGGCAGGCCCTGAGCGGCAATGCCAAATTGTTGGGGAATAGCTACAAGGGGCTCACCAAAAAGTTGATGCGCCAGCAGATTCTCTCGGATGGCAAGCGTGTCGATGGCCGCAAGCTCGATGAGGTGCGGCCGATCAGTGCCGCCGTGGCGGTGTTGCCGCGACGGGTGCATGGCTCGGGGTTGTTTCAGCGTGGGCTCACCCAGGTGCTGTCCACCGTGACCCTCGGCACTCCCAGCGATGCCCAGGAAATGGACGACCTCAACCCCGCCACCGAGAAGACCTACCTGCATCACTACAACTTCCCGCCCTACTCGGTCGGGGAGACCCGGCCGATGCGCTCCCCCGGCCGCCGCGAGATCGGCCACGGGGCCCTGGCGGAACGGGCCTTGGTGCCGGTGCTGCCCAGCAAGGAATCGTTCCCCTACGTGCTTCGGGTTGTGTCCGAGTGCTTGAGCTCCAATGGTTCCACCTCCATGGGATCGGTCTGCGGCAGCACCCTGGCCCTGTTGGATGCGGGAGTGCCGCTCAAGGCCCCGGTGAGCGGCGCGGCCATGGGACTGATCAAGGAGGGTGAAGAGGTGCGCATCCTCACGGATATCCAGGGCATCGAAGATTTCCTTGGCGATATGGATTTCAAGGTGGCCGGCACCGAGAAGGGCATCACCGCCCTGCAGATGGATATGAAAATCACCGGGTTGGCGGTGGCCAGCGTGGCCGAGGCGATCAACCAGGCCCGGCCGGCGCGGCTTCACATCCTCGCCAAGATGTTGGAGGCCATCGATAAGCCTCGCAGCAACCTGTCTCCCCATGCGCCACGGCTGCTGAGCTTCCGCATCGATCCGGAGCTGATCGGCACGGTGATCGGCCCCGGCGGTCGCACCATCAAGGGGATCACGGAACGCACCAACACCAAGATCGACATCGAGGATGGCGGCATCGTCACGATCGCCAGCCATGACGGAGCCGCCGCTGAGGAAGCCCAACGCATCATCGAGGGCCTCACCCGCCGCGTCAGCGAAGGGGAGATGTTCAGCGGTACCGTCACCCGGGTGATTCCGATCGGGGCGTTCGTGGAAATCCTGCCCGGCAAGGAGGGGATGATCCACATCTCCCAGCTGTCTGAGGCGCGGGTCGAGAAGGTGGAGGATGTGGTGAATGTGGGCGATCAGGTCACCGTGCGGGTGCGCGAGATCGATAACCGCGGCCGCATCAACCTCACCCTGCGGGGCGTTCCCCAACAGGAACCGGTACCGGCCTGACCCCCCAGCCAGCGGCGTTGCAGTCGGCTCAACGCCTCAACCTCTGGTGAATGCTCAAGAGCGGCCCTCAGGGCCGCTTTTTGCTGTCTTGCCTGGGCGCCACAGCTGCGCTGGAGTGAACGGTTACTGGGCTGAGCCGCCGCCCGGTTCGCGCCCATTTCCAGATCCGCCGCCGGGCCACGAGCGAAGGGCGGACTCCACCACAAAGCCAGGCTCGCTGCTGGCTCTACACCGCAAAGCCAGGATCAATGCTCGCCAGGGCGGTGACCGCCGCAATGCAGATCTCCGCATGGGCTGGGCCATGGCTGGCGATCAGGCAGCCCGGCTGGCGCGGATCGCCTGTGTTGTAGAGCAAGGGCCGGCCATCGGCGTGGCTGAACTGGCCGCCCGCCGCCCGCAACACCACCTCGGGAGCGGCCATATCCCAGTCCTTCGGGGCGCTGCGGCCAGAGAGGGAGATGTAGAGATCGCTCTCGCCCCGCAGGATCGTGGCGATCTTGCCACCAACGCTGCCCATCGAACGCCGCTCCGCCAACGGCAATGCCGCCAGCAGTTGCTCCAGCCGTTGATCACGGTGGTTGCGGCTGGCCACCAGCACCAACTCTCGGGCGCTGGCGCGAGCGCTGAACCGCACCGGCCGCCGCTCGCCGCTCCGGCCCTCGCACCAGGCTTCGCCGCCGCCTCCCGAACGATCCAGCACACCCAGCCACAGCTCTTCGGCTTCCGGCAGCAACACCGCACCCAGCACCGGCCGCTGCCGCCGCACCAAGGCCAGATGGACGGCGTACTCACCCGTGCCCTGGGGGAAATCGCGGGTGCCATCGAGGGGATCGAGGATCCACAACCAGCCTTCCGAGGACGCGCTCAAGACGCTGGCTGGGGTCGACGCGGGGATGTCGGCTTTGGCGGATTCCTCACTGATCAGGTCCCAAGGGGTCTGGGGGAAAGCGCGGCTCAGTCCCTCCAGCAACCAGCGGTTCACCGCCAGATCCGCGGCGCTCACCGGTCCGTCGCCGCCCTCCTCCACCTGCAGCGCCTGGTCGAAGCCAAACGGAGGCGGCAGGCCGCGGGCGTAGGCCCGAAGGATGTCGGCCGCCCCCCAGGCCAAGGGCCGCAACACCGCCAGCAGCTGTTCCAGGCTGACGTCAGCCGGCAGCTCGGGGATCACAGCGATGGGAACCGACGACACGGGGCAACCTCAGGCGCACTCAGAGCAACATCCTGCTGCTTGGAGCAGCCGCACCCCTCTCGAGACGGGCTGGCGCAGCAGCTGCGCCATGGCGGTAACACCAAGGAAAGCCCCCTCTGAGCGCAAACAGCACAGAAGGTGGGCAGATCATGGTGCACAAAGGGCTACGGCCTGTTGCCTGCCATCCCTGGTTGCAGCTGGGCGATGCCGACGACAACGACATCAAGGAGCTGCGCGACAACCTTTCGGGTCTGGCGGGCCGCGATGACTGGCTGTGGCTGGCGGGCGATGAGGGCCGCAACCTTGATCGCCTGCGCGCCGAGGGCGACCGCCGCTGCGGCCATGCCGAACGGCTGAAGCTGGCCGACTTCGGCCTGGCCGGAGGCAAGGACGACGGTGAATCCGATCTGGAGGGCCTGGCTCTCGACGCGGAGCGGCTCTGGCTGGTGGGCTCCCACAGCCTGCGACGCATCCCAGTCAGCAAGCGGGAAGAGCCGCTCCAGCTCGACCTGCAGCGCAGCCCCAACCGCCAGGTGCTAGGCTGCCTGCACCTCGATGCCCACGGGCAGCCGCTCAATCGAGGGCATCACCGCCCGTGGCGACCGGGTGCTGCTGGTGGCCGGGCCCACCATGACCCTGGCGGGGCCCTGCCTGATCCACCGCTGGCCAGGCGCCTTCCGCCACGATCCCCCCACGCTCAACCAGCCTCCAGCGCTCACGGTGCACTCCCCGGCTCCGTTGCTCTGGATCCGCGATGGCGCTCGGGGTGCGAGCCACAACAAACCCGAGGGGCTCGATCGCGAATGCCGCCTCGGCGATCTGATCGCCTGGGTCGTCGACGACAACCCAGACAACCATCGCTGCAGGGGCGACGGCTGCGGCACCCGGCTGGATGGATTCGTGCTGCCTGGCGATGATGGGGACTGACGTGCGGGATGCCCTGACAGCGACGGGAGCCAGCCCTGTCCCCAGACCTGTCCATGGACCAGGCCACCCTGAACCGGATCGTGTCATGCCTGTGGGGAATCGCCGCTGATGGGATGAGGCTGATAGGCGTGCTGCTGCGTCTGAATGGTGGTCTGAAGTCCACCAAGGCCAGGATGCTGGTTGCGAGCCTGTGGGGAGCGGTGGGGCGCGCTTGAAGCCCCATATCGCCGTTTGGAGTGCACGCTGTTTGCTGTGCGCGAGTTCAGATCGCGGGGCAGCGAGCAGAACCAACCCTCGCTCTGAACGCTCGGGAAGCTGCCTTGGTGCCTCACAACCTTGCGAAGGCTGGAGGGCCTTTAGGACGCAAACCCGCTTAGGAGGAAGGAACTTGGTTGGCCAAGATCTTGCGGCGCCAGCGCAGCACGCTGGCGAGATCGAGCGGTTCGCCGCTGAATTCGATCGGCTTGATCTGCTCAGGCCTGCGGGCGCCGTCGAGTTCGCGCTGCAACGTGAATGTGTTGGCAGCTCGTTGCCCAGAGCTTCCCAAGGGGAGCAGGGGAGCTGAGCGATCGGCAGGCTGCAGCTCGTGAGGCTCCCATCGATCCAGCACATCGATGGCTTCATGGGCCCCAATCCGCTCGGCAGGCTGCCGCTCCTGCTGGCTGTGAGCGGTGCCCCACCCAGTGCCTGATCACTCTTCGCACAGCCAGGTGTTGGTGGTTGATTCTCATCACCGCCCGCAGCGCCGCCTGGAACGATCCTGAGTCCTTTCCCTCGGCTGACGGATCGCCAGGGCTGGTCAATGCTGATCGCTGGCGCCCTGCTGCTGCTGATCTCGTTCACCACGAACTGTGGCGATGACAACCTCTTCCACGTCGGCAGACCTCCGGCCCCTCACCAGATCGGAATGGGTCCCACCTTGCCGCCCTGGCGGCGTCTGCTGGCGTACACGCAGTCTTCCCCGCAGGAATTGCTCAACTGGCGACCCGTTGACGACATTGAGCAGGGACGAGGCAGCTCGAGATCGCATCGCTCGAACGTGAGACGCGCCTGAAGCAGCTGAAGAGCGAAACCGAGCGACTGAAGAACGAGACAAGCGTCCCGCCGCGCTCGAATCCAGGCTGGATGCCTTGTTGCTCAATGCCGCTTCCTCCTCGCAGACACCTCCCGCAACCGGCTCCAGCTGAGTGAAGCCTGGGCGGTGCTGCTGGAGGAGCTCACATCGCCACTGGCTTGAGCAACGCTGCGGTGAGTCTTGAATGATTGGCGTGTCTGGCTACCTCAAGTTGGCCCTGGATGGGGCAATCAGATTCCAACCACCGTAGCATTAAGCCCGCTGCAGTCATTGAGCCTGTTGCGACTGCCTGGCTGTTTGCACCAATGATTCCAGCTCTCGGTTGATACTGTCAATGCAGTCGTTCCGTCTGAGATTGTACAGCGCAAGATTCTTCACGACCATGTCTTTTTCGTGGACCGGTACGCTTGCAAAGTCGTAGACCTTTTCTTGTTCGTGCCAAAGTAAGCAGTTGACCTCGGCAAGTTCGGCAAAGATTGAGGCAATTGATCCCGTTGCGGGCGTAATTTCATTGCCCTTGACTTGATAGACTTTGTTGGCGGCAAAGCTGAGCTGATCTGATGGTATCGAGCCGGAAAGGGCGTTTGTGATGTATTCGTCTATTTCGGCGATGAGCTGAATCTCCTGCTGGGCCAGGCTGGCGAGGCGAGCTTCGTCTTCAGTGTGGTAAATCTTGAGCTTGACAGTGGCCAGCTTGTCGCAAATAGAGCCAAGGGTTTCAGCCATGTGGGTGTCGGTGCTGATGAAGGTGTGTTCGAAAAGGATGAATCGTCGTTGCTCAAGTGGCGAGATGCGCTCTGCTGCTTGGAACTGGATTGTTTGCTAAGTTGGATGGAGGCTGGATTGTGCCGGTGCTGATGCTCCTGGTGGCGCTCTGCCAGTCACGGCTTGCTGCTGGAGTCAGCATGACAGCCTTGCGTGTCACGAAGGCTCGTCCCGAGCACGCCCTTGGTCCAGGCTTCGCCGTTGAGACCTGGGCTGGTCATGGCAGGAATCATGGCACTGTGAGTGTATCCAGCTGTTCTTGCTCAGGCCACAGCAACCGAACCCAACTTCGAGCTTCCCACGGCTCCGCCGCGATGTTCGCACGAAGACGACACCGTTGACCCATAGACAAGCTGATGCGGGTGAGCGTGAGGGTCGGTCGTGATGCATGGAAGCCCTTCCATGGCGGAGGAGCTGGACAACCGCCCAGAGCTTGAGGGTCAGCCCCGCATCCTGCTGGAGGAATCGCCCTGGAGGCATCGCCTGTGCTGCTGAAATCCCTCGAAACACCGGGGATCTGAGGATGATCGGCGGCAGCCCTGCTCAGCACCCAGCTGGAGGATGTTGCGCGATGCTGAAGCTGATCTTCCCAGAGGCCTGTGCACCTATTTTGACCTGTTCGGCCTCGGCTGACTTGGTTGTGGTGTTTGTTGCTCCTTCTCGCGACTTAAGCGTTGAATTGCATTACTTTGCTGGTGATGCAAGTTTCGCAACTTTGTTGGAATAGGATTCAGGAACATTGAGATCGGCTAAGCGAAGTGCGTCCATCAGATTGAGCAACATGGAATGCCGCTGGGCAGCATGCACAGCATCCGGCTCGGCCCCTTCTCGCCTGGCCTGCACGAAAGCCAGCGCCGCCTGTTGTTGCTGCCGGTGCTGGTCTTGACCGGGTGTCAGGGTCATCAGTAACGCCGTGCCGTAGCGCAACCATTCATGAGCCTCGTGACTCTCCAGGGGGTGGGCGGCGATAATCGCTTGCCAGTTGGTTTGGTCGCTGGACTGTGGAGACACGCTCAACGCATGGGACGCCAGGCCCAGAATACCTCTCTTATTCTTCAAACTTCCGGCTGGTGGTTACCCCCTGCTTCGTCAGCGCCCCGGCGTCTCCCCAGCTCCACGCGTGTGCGGGATGGGGATCATGGTTTCCTTGGTTTTGAGCATGGCCCCAGTCGGGAGAACCACCGCAGCCGTGAGCCAGGCTGCAGCAAGACACGTCCCTGCCATGACGGGCACCGGGGTCATCAGGCAACAACGGGCGCTGGCCGTTGCGTCCGCCGTCGGCGGCCTCGATCGGCAGGCGGCGAGGTTGACGTCCCCATGAGTACGGATCCTCAACAGCTCCAATCCGCCGCTGATCTCCTGGCCTTGGCGGCCGAGGCTCAACGCGGCCCCGCCAATCCCGCCTCGCTTCAGGCCCTCGCCCTCGCTTGCCATGGCCGCATGCTGGCCATCGTCGACAGCGACAAGCGCCTGGCGGTCAGGCATGCCATCGCTGGTGCGGCCTTGTTGGCCGACCTGACGGACCTCGGCGCCGATCAGCCGGAGTGGCTGGCGGTTCATGAGGAGCAGTGTTGCCGTTACGGCTGCGTGTGGATCCATGAGCTGCTCCAGGCCGGAGATCGCCAGGCTTACCTCTGGCTGGAGGATGCCCTGCGCCTCCTGGCCCGCATGGAGCAGCTGCATGCCCAGCCGCTCGACTGGGCGCCCATGCTGCGCGCCAACCTCCAACAGGCCAGCGCCGATCCGCTGGCCATCCCGCTCGACGACAGGCGGATCGTGCTGGTGGGCGATGGCGTCTGCCATGGCTTGCAGCAGGGATTGCAACGGGCCTTGCCTCAGGCCCGCATCCATGCCTGCCCCTCGCCGCGGTTGGCGACGCCAGATGAGCTGGTCTTGCTGCGGCAACGCCTGGCTTCGGCCGATCTGCTGATCACCCAGCTGCCACAACCGGCTGACCTCCCCGACCGCGATGGGCAGCTCACTGGCCTCCGCAACCTGCTACCCGCCACCGCCCATTGGCTCGTTCTGCCCGAGTTTCAGTTCAATGGCCATCACCCGTTCATCGGGGAGGCCCTGGATCCCCAGAGCCGGCTCAAGTCCTTGGAGCAGCCCTCTCCCCTGGGTCGCTACCACGATTTCCTGGCGATGGTGGCGGCGGCCCGGGGGATCAGCGAGCAGCAACTGCTGCAGCCGGTTTCCTCCGAGCAGCGCGCCCAGATCCGCCAGCTCTTCCGCCGCGCCCTCGATGAACTGGAGCAGCGAGAACGCCAGAGCGAGATTCGCATCGCCGGCTGGATGGAACAGCAGCACCGTCTTCAGCCGGTGGCACAGACCAACCGCGAGCCGAGCCAGGCCTGCCTCGAAGCGATCCTGCTTCGCGTTCTCTCCCGGATTGAAGCCAGCATCCCCAAGGCACAGCCGCGCGATCCTGTCGCCGCTGCCTCTGCGCTCTCCATCCCCATCCATCCCTGGGTGCGGCAGGCCCTCGACCTGGGCGACTGGGCCTCCAGCTCGGGATGGCGGCGCGGCGAACCCCTGACGATCGAACAGCAGCTGGCCGACGCGATTCATTTTTATCGGCAGCATCCTTGGATTGGCCAGGCCAACAGCCTCCATCCCACCTACCTTGCCGCCGAGCAGTGTTTGTCACAGGCTCACGATGTCGTCCACCCGACGATCTCCCCGGCCCAGATCCCTAGCGCTCGGCACCCCAGCCTTGCCGCTTTGATCAACTATCACGACGACGAGGAGATGCTGGCCTGGCAACTGCACGCCGGTTGCCTTGATCCCTATGATCATCTCTATCTTTGGGATGGCCCTTACCAAACCAGAAGCCAGCTCGATTTCAGCGCAAGCCAACCGCGATTCCTCAGCGAAACCCCCTTGGGGGAACAACTGCTCAAGGATCCCCGGGTGGTTTATTGCCAGGGGCAGTGGAATGATGAGGGCGCCAAGCGAATCGAGGCTTATGAAGCGATCCGTGAAGATCTGATCGTGCTCCACGACACCGATGAGTTCTTCCAACTCGATCGACGTGGCATTGAACAGTTCTGGCAATCCGGCTATGGCGTGGCCAGCCATCGCACCCAGAATCTCTATGTGGGTGGTCTCTTGGGTAGCGATGCATACCACCGTTCCAACTCCCCCGCTTCGCTTCCCTGCAAGCGCATTCTTTTCCGGCGACGCGCCATCCCAGCGGCTCAGCATCTCGATCATCTGTGGCTTGTTGGGGTCCCGCAACAACCTGCCGACGAATCACAGCTCTTTCCCCAACCCATCGGCGATACGCTCCACCTGACTGGCTGCCGCTCTACCCGAGGGCAGATTGCCAAGATGCGGTTCTACAAGTCATTGGCGCTGAGTCAGCGGTCGCCTGATCCGGTTGTCGCACAACTGCAGCAGCTCATCGACTCCCGTCAAGTGAGTGCTGAGGAAGCGCTCCTGATCTATTTACAGGGTGATTTCGGCTTCACCGGAACGCCCTATCCCGATTCAGGGCTGAGCCTGCAACCTCACTTTCCCGTCTGTCTCTCGGCAGAGACGCTCAATCAGATCCTGGCGCAATCCCATCAGCTCAGTACTGGTGATTACAAGCTGCTCGAAGGGTATCCATTGGCATTGTGGATTGCCCCTGGTGCCATCTCCCGCAGACTGCGCATCAGCACGGCCTCGGTCCAATCCTTCGAGCTTCGCAGCTGGCTGTGGTTTGAGCGTCAGCCGGCCATCGAATCGCTGGGTTTCCATAGCCAGGCCGCGCAGTTCGAGATTTCGCTGCCGGGCCATCCGGCCTTGATGGGTGTGCAGTTGCAGATTCATGTTCAGCCATCGGGTCCGGCCCCACGCTGGCTGTCGCTGCGGGTCGATGCGGTCTGATCGCCTGAGCCGATCAGCCATTGCGCCATCGGCAGGCCGCTGCTGATGGCGGCCACCCCATAGCGTTGATGCACAGCCCTCAGCAGCGGCAGCCGGTAGGCGCCGCAATCGGCCAGCAAGACCGCAAAGGGCCGCTGGCGATACAGCCCATCCAGCCGGACCAGGAGCAGGGCCAGGCTCTCCTCGAAGCCGCCGGCGGGTCGTGCCGGCCAGCGGCTCCCCGGCGACTCCAGCACCCGCAGGCCGAAGGGCTGGCCGCGAAAGCAGCGGCCGGCCCGGTGGGCCTCCAGGACCGCCACCGCGTCATCGCCCACGTACACCACCTCCGCCCCGCCGAGTTCACCGAGCAGCTGCTCGGTGCTGGGGGGTAAGCCCAGCTCGGGGAGGGGACCCCTCTGCGACCGAGCCAGTTCCTGAGCCACCGCCAGCCAGCGGCCCAAGCAGCCGGCGTCGTCGGTCCACAGCTCCGCGTCGCCCAGGGCCAGGCTCACCTCTCGCCCCCAGAAACTCAGGCTTTCGAGGGGTTCGTGGCTGCGGGCGTAGAAGCCGGCCTCCACATGCAATCGCCGCAGCGCCTCCAGCATCGGCGTGCGCATCATCCAGGGCACCTCCTGGCGTTGTTGCCAGAAGGCCGGATTGTGATGTTCCCGCCGCAGTTCCGCCAACCCAGACTCCAGCTGGCCTGGAGCCGCCAGCATCGGCTGCAGCACATCCAGCTCCAGGTGGTCCAGCTCCACCAGCAGCCCATCGCGCCAGTCGTGGGCGGGCAGGGGTTCCAGCTTTGCGGCGAGCCGCCGCTGCCAGCTGGCCGCAAGGCAGGAGAGACGTTCGAACGCCGGGGCCTCCAGCCGCTCTCCGGCCCGCCAGCGGGGGGCCAGGGCCGCCACCAGCGCCGCGGTCGCCGGCAGCGCCCGGCTGCCGCGGGGCAGGTGCCAGCAAAACCCATCGAGCACCTCCTCAATCCGCTCGAACTCCGCGTTCAACAGCGGGCCGAGATCCAGTTGCAGTGCGGTGGGGGTATCACCAGGATCCAGCCACACCACTTCCGCCACCCCTGGCTGCTCGTCGACAACGGCCATCGGACGCGGTGGATCGTTGGCTTCCGGCTGCGGTGCCGCCGCGGCGGCGGCGGCCTTGCTCAGTTCCAGCTCCGGGGCGAGCAGATCGAGGCTGAGTCTCGCCCGGGTCAACGAAGCCTGGAACGGCGCCGTCCGCTCCGCCGCGATCGGCAGACGCTCGAGGTTGGCCAGCAGGCGGGCCAGCTCAGCTGGGGCAGGTGGGTCCTGACTCAGCACCTCCCGCACCTGGCGTTCCAGCAGAGCGTTCAGCTTCCGGGTGATCCACTCAGGCGCGGGATTGAGCAGGTCGCTTAACCGGGCCATCAGGGTGAACGCGCGTTGATGGATCTCATCCCGCTCCAGCCCGTCGAGCTTCTGCCCCGACTCCAGCCGAGAACACCACAGCAGAGCCCCATCCTGGACCAGCTGCTGCTCCAGCACCGCCAGCCACTCCGGTGCTTGCAGCGGCAACGGCGCGGCTTGCGCAAGGCGCTGGGCCATGTCCCAGGCCAGATCCGCCTTCAGTGGGTCTGGACAGGTGCTGGCCTGGGGTCCACACACCTGGTCATGGATCGCCACCGTCAAGAAGGCCAGCAACTCGCCGTAGCGGCCCCAGAAGGCGTCACCGTGCTGGGGGACCAGCGCCACCAGCCGCGTGAGGAGCTCGAACAGGGAATCGTGATGCTGCAGCGCCTCCGCCCAGGCCTGCCGCCGGTAGGTGTCCTCGCAACAGCGCAAGCGCAGCTCCGCCAGTTCTCCGAGCAGCTGGGCTGGTTCCAGCCCGTCAGGGGGTGAGGCCACCAGCTCCTCCAGGAGTTGCAGCCGCGCCTCGGCGGTCAGCGGCAGCTCGCGAAGCTTTTCCAGGGTCAACCACAGTCCGGGTTGCGCCGAACTCTCCCCGGAGGCGGGATCAGAGGTGGGGGAACTGGCGTTCAGAGCAGCAGATTCACTTCGATGATTATCGGGGTGGCTCGCCCCCGCGGCGCTGATCACCTCCCGGAATGCGTCGGGGTCGTCGTGCCCGGGTTTGGGCACTGAACAGCGGCTCAGGAGGGCGGCGGGCATGATGGCCCGATGCGAACGGCAGACGTGTCAGCCGAGTTGCCCGAAGCACTGCAACCCTTTTTGCGTGGCCCCGTGCTCGGCCGGCTGGAGGGATTCGCCCGCAACGGTGGGCTGTCCGGTTGGGTCTGCGTCTGGCCGATGCCCAGCGTTTCGGCGCCGGGCCTCCCCGCTGAGGCCGAGCGGCCGGCGGCCGGCGGCTTCGCGGCCCCAGACCCCTGGGAGGATGGTGCGGGTTCGTCGGCGGCATCCCCCGCGCCCCTGCGGGTGCGGCTGACGCTGGAGGATTTGCTCCACCCCGGCCACACCTGGATCCTGGCCGACCTGCCCGCGCAGCGCCCCCGCAGCGACCTGCCTTCTGCCGAGCTCAACCGCGATTGCGGTTTTCTCTTCCACGGCTATTCCGGCGTGGAGCTGCCGCCTCCGTCCTCCGGCCTGGTGGTGCGGGCCTTTGCGTTAACTCCCGACCCTCAGGAGCTGGCCGGCAGTCCGCTGCGGCTGGGCGGAGAGGGCTACACCACCCTCCAGGAGCTCTGCCGCAGTGGCCTGGGCCATAGCGCCCGGCTCATCGGCCTCGATCGCCATCTGGTGATTGGCTGGGGCTACGGCCAGCAGGCCTTGCGCCTGCGCTACGACGGGGGCGAACCCTTGGCCGTGCCTCTCCCCGAAGCCGAGGCCGAGTCCGAGGGCGCATGGCCTTTTGAGCTGGCCCTGCCCGCCGCGCTTTGCGATGGCGCCATCCATCACCTGCAACTGGAAACCGAGGCTGGAGAGCTGATCGATGAGCGGCTGGAGCTCCTGCCGTTCCAGCTCACACCCTGGCCCGCCCTGCTGGAGCACAGCCAGGTTCCCTTCCCCGACCAGTTGTCGCCCCTGGCCCGCGAGCGTCAGCGCAGTCTGCTGTCCTGGTTGGATCGCGCCGATCGCACCGGTCAGCCCCTACCCGCCCAGTTGCCCCTCTGGCAGCGCCTGCTCAGCCAGCCTCTCCGCCGCGATGGCGCGGGGCGCGCCATGCCCGAGGGCTGCGAGCCTGGCCCCGATGGCGACCCCCAACCCCGCCAGCCCCTGCAGCTCTCGCTGGACGACCAGCCCCGGGTGGCCATCGTCATTCCGGTGCATGGGCAGTACGGCGTCACCCGCCGCTGCCTGGCGGCGATCGCCGCTGCCCCCACCGACGTCAGCTACGAGCTGATCGTGGTTGACGATGGTTCCAGGGATGCCACCTCCGAGTGGCTTGCCAAGGAGGCTCCCGGAGTGCGGGTGGTGCGCCACGACTTCGCCCGTGGCTTCAACCAGGCCTGCTGCAGCGGGGCCGCCTTGGCCCGTGCTGAGTTCGTGGTGCTGCTGAATAACGACACCGAACCCTGCGCCCACTGGCTCGATGAGCTGTTGGTGCCGTTCCAGTTGTGGCCTGAGACCGGCCTGGTGGGCGCCCAGCTGGTCATGGCCGATGGCCGCCTGCAGGAGGCGGGCTGCATTATCTGGGGGGATGGGGAGCCCTGGAACTATCTCCGCGGCGGCAATCCCTACGACCCGCGTTGTTCCTATACCCGCCAGGTGGATTACGTCAGCGGCGCCGCCCTGGCGATTCGCACCAGCCTCTGGCAACAGGTGGGCGGCTTCAGCCCTGAGTTTTCTCCGGCGTACTACGAAGATACCGATCTCGCCTTCAAGGTGCGCCAGGCTGGCTTCCAGGTGCGCTACTCGCCGCTGGCACGGGTGATCCATCACGAAGGGGTGAGCCATGGCAACGACAGCGAATCACCCGAAAGCCTCAAGCGCTTTCAGGAGATCAACGCGCCGCTGTTTCGTCGCAAGTGGGCCGAGGCCTTCCTTCCCTCCGGCGAACCCAGTCATCGAGAGGCTGAGCTCATCAAGGATCGCGGCATTCTCGGCCGCGCCCTGTTCCTCGATCACGACACGCCCAGGCCCGATCGCGATGCCGGTGGCCATGCGGCTCTGATGGAGATGGAGCTGGCCCAGGCGCTCGGCTGGAAGATCAGCTTCCTGCCCGCCAATCTCGCCTGGCTTGGTCGCTACACCGAGGCCTTGCAGCGCCGCGGCATCGAGATGTTGCATGCCCCATTCGTGCTGTCGCTGGAGCAACTGCTGCGCGAGCGCGGCAGCGAGTTTGATTTGATTTACATCACTCGCTACACGGTGGCGGAAGCAGCCCTGCCGCTGATCGCTCGCCACGCCCCCCAGGCGCGCCTGCTGTTTTGCAATGCCGATCTGCATCATCTGCGCGAGCTGCGGGCGGCTCGCGCCGCGGACCTTGTCGGCGAGGCTGCCGAACGGGCCCTCCAGCAGGTGCGGGAGGTGCAGCGGAAGGAGCTGGCGGTGATCCGCCAGGTGCACCTCACCCTCAGTTACTCCGAGGTGGAGCAGGCGGTGATCGAAGCCGAAACCCTCGGCTGTGCCCCCACCGCCACCTGTCCCTGGGTGGTGGAGGGTCCCCGGCAGCCTGCACCGCTGGAAAGCCGGGCGGGGGTGGCGTTTCTGGGCAGCTATGGCCATCCGCCCAACTGCGAGGCGGTGGAGCACTTTCTCGAGCAGGTGTGGCCCGGCATCCGCCAGCGCCTGCCCCACCTGGAGCTTCACCTCTATGGCAGCGGCATGCCCGCACGGCTGCAGACCAGTTGGGGCGCTTGCCCCGGGGTGCGGCTGGAGGGTTGGGTCACCGATCCGGCCCTGGTTTACAGCCGCCATCGCCTGTTCATTGCGCCGCTGCGCAGTGGGGCCGGCATCAAGGGCAAGGTGGCTGCCGCCGCCGCCCATGGCATTCCCCAGGTGCTCAGCCCGGTGGCGGCCGAGGCCACCGGGCTGCGCCACCGCCAGGAGGCCTGGATCGCCCGCGATCCGGAAGACTGGCAGGTCGCTGTGGCCTCCCTCTGCGCTGATGATGCCCTCTGGACTGACATGAGCCGAGCCGCCCACGCTTACGCCAGCCAGGTCTGGAGTCGCCGCCGCGGCCTGAAGCTGATGGCCGAGGCGTTCAGCCGCCTGCGTCTGCCCACGTTGCCGTTGCCCGATGCCTGAGTTTGACGGCCATCCCCGCTCCAACCTGCCTGAGCCGCTCAGCGGCGTGCCGGAGCAACCCCTGATCGAGCTGGGCGCGGGCTACCCCTGGCTCACCCTCAGCGAGATCAACAGGCTGATCCGTGTGCAGAGCGTGGCGCCCCTGTTGATCAGGGCCTGGGTGCTGGATGAGCTGGCTCGTGCCATCCCCCTCACCCGGGAGCGAGAGCGGCAGCTGGAAGGCCAGTGGTTGGAGCAGCATGGAATTCAGGCCGGTCAGGATCTGGAGCCCTGGCTGCGGCGGCAGCGGCTCCTGCGGGCTGACGTCCTCCAGATGGCCACCCAGGCGGAGCGGCTGGATCGCTTTCGCCGTCACCGTTGGAGCGAGGAGGTGGCGATTCATTTTTTGCGCCGCAAACCCGAACTCGATCAGGCCATGTATCGGCTGCTGCGCGTCAGCGATCAGGCCTTGGCCGAAGAGCTGCATCAGCGCCTCCAGGAGGGTGAGGCCAGCTTCGCGGAGCTGGCCAGCTTGTACTCCGAGGGCCAGGAGCGTCACAACGGGGGACTGATTGGGCCCCTGCCGATCATGGCGGCCCATGGGGAGATCGCCTCGCGGCTGAGGCTGAGCCGGCCCGGGCAGCTTTGGCCGCCGTTCCAGGCGGATCGCTTCTGGGTGTTCATCCAGCTCGATCAGCATCTCCCCGCGAAGCTTGATGAGGCCACCGCAGGCCGCATGCTGGATGAGTTGTTCGAGGCCTGGATTGGGGAGCGCGTCCAGCTGATCGTTCACGCCCAACCTTTGCCGGCGCTGCCACCCCTGCCCACCGCAACCGAGGAGATCCCCAACAGTCCGCCATGACCATGCTCTCCTCACCGGCCTTGCAGGATTTCGCCCCCTTAGATCTGCTGCCCGCCCCGCTGCTCGGCTTGCTGGAGCCCCGGCTGGAACCCTGCCGCTTTCGGGTCGGCCAAACGGTGCTGCTCCCTGAGGTGATGCCCCAGGGGGTGTTGCTGATCCGCAGCGGTCAACTGCGAGGGTTGGCCCCCGCTCCCCTGGGTCAGGGGCTGCGCACGATCGAGCGGCTGGGCCCGGGCGCCATCGCCGGCTGGGTGGGGCTGCTGCGCCAGCAACCCTGCGAACATCTGCGCGCCGCCACCGAGGTGGAGGCGTTGCAGCTTCCGGCGGCCCTGTTTGACGAGCTGCTGCAGGGCCATCCCAGCTTTTGTGCCGCCTTCCAGAACCGCCTGGCCGCCGCCGAGCTGCATGCCCTCCTCTTGGCGCTCGCCCCCAGGCAGCCATGGGCCATGGCGTCCCTGGAGCGCTGGCCCGATCCGCTGGTCAGCAGTTGCGTGCGCAGCCAGGTGCCCGGTCCGGAAACCTCCCTGGCGCTGCCGCCGGGGTACCGCTGGTTCCGCAGCAGCGGCGGCCCCTTCGCCGAAGCGTGGGATCGCGACGGCTTCAGCCTTCCGCCCCTCGCCGCCGGCGCCGCCTGGCTGCGGCTGGTGGGTCTGGAGGCCCCCGCCGCGGAGCTTCCCGCCGAGTCGCCCTCCACCCTGGCGCCGATGCGGGCGGATCCGGCCGATGTCGCCGCTGACGACTTCTCAGCCTCCCCTGAGCCCGCCAATCCACGAGCCGGCGCGCCCCAGGCTCAGCTTTCCCTGCAGCCGGCCACGGGACCGCGCCAGATCCCCCTGGCGATCGTCAAAGCCCTGGCCGATTACTTCGGGCTGCCCTTCAACCGCGATTCGGTCACCTTTCAGGTGGATGCCGTGCTGCAGCGCCAGGAGCGGCTCAACCTGATCAACCTCGGCCAGATCCTCGATGGCCTCGGCTTGCAGGTGCTGCTCAGCCGCATCCCGCTGGATCGCATGGGTCGCGTGCCGCTGCCTGTGCTGCTGGAGCGCAACGGGCGTTTCGGCCTGCTCGATGGCATCCAGCCCGATGGCACCGCCCAGATCCTCGAGGCGGAAATGGGGCAGTTGGCGCTGCCTCTGGCGCAACTCGCCACCGCCGAGGACGGCCAGCTGGAGGTGCTGTTGCTGGAGCGCAAGCCGGATGCCAAGGATCGCCGCTTCAACTGGGGCTGGTACCTGCCCTATCTGCGCGAGCACAAGCGCGAGATGGTGGAGGTGGCCATCACCTCCTTGGTGGCCAATGTGCTCAAGCTGATCCCGGCCCTGGCGATCATGGTGCTGATTGATCAGGTGGTGCGCAGCCGCAGCATCGGCGCCTTGCTGAGCATCAGTGCCTTGATGCTGCTGGCCGCAGTGGTCGAAGGCATTCTCACCACCTTGCGCACCTTCATCTTCACCGAAACGGCCAATCGCATCGATCAGGCCACCAAGAGCTCCATCCTCGGCCAGCTGCTGCGCCTACCGCAGGGCTTCTTTGATGCCCGGCCGGTGGGTCAGGTGATGTTCTATCTCAACCAGATGGATCGGCTGCGCGAATTTCTGCTCGGTCAGTCGATCACCACGCTCATTGATGTGGTGTTCAGTATCATCTTTGTGGTGGTCCTGCTGCTGATCAGTCCGCTGCTCACCATGATCAGCCTGCTGAGCTCGGTGCCGTTGTTATTGATCTTGGCGCTGGTGAGCAATCCGCTCATGCGTGAGCAGATCCGTACTTCAATTCGCGAATCTGTGCGCACCCATAGCTATCTCAATGAATCGATCACAGGTATCCAGACGATCAAATCCCAAAACGCCGAGCTGAAAACTTTGTGGGAGTTTCAAAATCGCTATGCAAACTACATCGGCGAAGACTTCAAGCTCAAGATTACCCAGCAGTCGGTCAAGAATATCTCTCAGTTTATTGACAGGCTTAATCAGGTCACCGTCACGGCCTTCGGCGTCTGGATGATCATTGAAAACCAAATTAATATGGGCGAATTTTTTGCCTTCCGTATCTTGTCAGGTCAGGTCACAGGTCCCCTGGTGAGTCTTGTCACCACCTGGCAGACACTGCAGTTCACCAGCCAGCAGCTCAAGCTCGTGGGCGATGTGGTGGATCGACCCGCCGAGCAGACCATTGCTGAGGCCCAGAACATCCCGATGCCGCCTTTGCAGGGCAAGGTGGAGTTCCGCAATGTCGGCTTCCGCTTCACGGACGACGGTCCGATGGTTCTTCAGGGGGTCAACCTCGAGATTCCAGCCGGAGCCTTCGTGGGTCTGGTGGGTGGCTCCGGAAGCGGCAAATCCACCCTGCTCAAGCTGCTGCCTCGTTTTTATCGTCCCCTGGAAGGTTCGGTCTTGATCGATGGGCTCGACATCGGCAAGGTGGAGCTCTATTCCCTTCGCCGCCAGGTCGGTGTGGTGCCCCAGGATTCCATCCTGTTTGATGGTACAATCCGCGACAACCTGTTGCTCGTCAAACCAGACGCCTCGGCTCAGGAGATGATTCGCGCCGCTCGCATCGCTTGTGCCCATGATTTCATCATGAACTTGTCGGAGGGCTACAACTCCAAGGTTGGTGAGCGCGGTGCTGGGCTGTCAGGAGGTCAACGCCAGCGTCTCGCTCTGGCCCGTGCCGTGCTTCAGAATCCTCGGATGCTGATCCTTGATGAAGCCACCAGCGCCCTTGACGCCAGCACCGAACGTCAGGTTTGCATCAATCTCTTCGAAGCCTTCCGGGGCCGCACCGTGTTTTTCATCACCCATCGTCTGTCCACCGTCAGGCCGGCTGATTTCATCGTGCTGATGGATCGAGGTGGGGTGATGGAAATCGGCAATCATGCTCAGTTGATGGACCTGCAGGGCTGGTACTACGCCCTCTATCGCAGCCAAAGTCAGGAGGGCTTGAGTTAATGCCGGCCGATGCCTCTGGTCTGATCCGCTTCTACGAGCGTTTTCTCGGTCGTCGTCGCTTCAGCGCCACCCGTTCCACGCGGTTGTCCGTCGACTCCTTCGATTTGGTCGGTGCCGCGCCACGACCCAGCTCAGACGAACCCCCTGTCTTCGGTCTCCAGCCCCCTCAGGCCAACAGTCAAGGCCCCCCAGCGCCGATCAGCCATGAGGCTGTCAACCCCTTTCTTGCTGTCGAGTCGTCGCCATCCAGCACACGAGCGCCGCGCACGCCTTGGAGTTTCCGGCAAACCGTGCTGCTCACCAGGAAGAATCGCAGCTCCACCTTGCTGGTCTGGACAGCCGTTGGCAGTGTTGCTGTCGTGATCGTGTGGGCCTTCGTGGCCCCAATCGCTGAAACCATTGCTGTGCAGGGCAAGCTTGAGGCCGATAACAACACCCAGCGGATCGACACTCCAGCCCCGGGTGTGGTCGAGGCGGTGCTGGTGAAGGAGGGGCAGCGGGTGAGCAAGGGGGATCCGTTGGTTCTCTTTGATCTGCGTGAAGCCAGGAGCAAGCTTGCCGCCTCCGAAACGGTCCGTCAGCGGCTGATCAACGAAAATCTGATCGCCTCAGCCACCCTCGGGGATCCAGCAGCCACGGCGCGATTGAGTGTGAACCAGAAGCGACAACTTGTGAGTCAAGCCAAGGAATTTTCCACCCGAGTTGAAACGGCGCGGCAGGAACTGCTGAAGGCCAAGGTGGTGCTCGCTGGCCATCGTGAAGATCTTGAAATCTATACCAATATTGTTCAGCGCTATGCGGAGCTTGTAAAGCAGGGGGCCGCGAGTGAACTGCAGTTGATCCAAGCGCGCCAGCAGCAGCAGCAGGCCGCCAATGACGTCGCTGAAACGCGACGTGAAATCGCTAAGCTTGAAGCTAGTCTGGCCAACACCAGCGCGCTAACCAACACTGATCTGCGGCGCAAAATTGAAGAAAACCTGAGTGAAATTGCTCGAAATGATAGCGATATTCGGCTAGCCAAGCTCCAGATTCAATATGGTCTGCTCAGCGCCCCTGTCGATGGGACGGTGTTTGATCTTGAGGTACGACCCGGTAGCGTTGTTGCCCAGGGAACAGGCCTCAGCGCCGATACAGAACGAAAACCACTGCTGAAAATCGTCCCGTTCGACGCTTTACGGGCTCGTGTTTATATTCCCAACAGTGCTGTTGGTTTTGTGTCAAAAGGTTTGCAGGCTGAGCTTTCCATCGATGCTTTTAATGCTTCCGATTTTGGCTATGTACCTGCCAAAGTGATCAGTATTGGCTCAGATGCTCTTACCGCAGAAGAACAGAAACGGGCTCTGGGCACAGACATCTCAGGTTTGTACTATCCAGCGGTGCTCAAGCTTTCCCGTCAGTTCATTACACTGAAAAGCAAAAATGTCCCCCTGCAGTCTGGCATGACATTGACGGCAGACATCAAGCTTCGCGAACGGCGGCCCATCAATATCCTGTTCAGCTTCCTGGAAGATCAACGTCGCAATCTTGAGCGGTTAAGATGACGCATGCCTGATCAAAACAGCCTCCATGAACACCCGTGGTGGCAGCACGTACCGAAACGACGCCGAACAGTCATCCTCTTCGGATCACGTTGGCGCAATGGTCGCGAGCTTCTTGTCAAACGTAAGAACCTGATTCTTTCGATTGCAGCATGTTATCTCATCATTAGTTTAATTCCAATTATATTTGGAGCTCGTATACTCAGTTTATTTGCGCTGGTCCCGCTGATCTTTCTGCCCGCCCTTTTGTGTTTGGTCTGGTGGTTGGCATGGAAAGAATTCCATCACTGATCAGGCCCAGTGAACGAAAAGCAAGTGCGCTGCTGTTCAGCTGGTTGGCATTGATTCTGGTTGAGTCTCGGGTTGCATACCATAGATGTTGGCCATTTGTCGCTTAAGCCATTCGGGCAAATGCTGTTCGCCACCGCCAAATGCAATTTTACTAGGAGGATAAAATGGCAAAACAGCCATCAAGGCATTAATGGCACCTGGTACACTCATGTCAGTCACGAAAGTTGCCAGCTGGGATCTCAGGATACGATCCTCGTCATTGTTGAGAACGCGTGAGAAGCCGCTGGCTAACAGCTCCTGATAAAGACGACCAAACTGAGGACTTGAAAAAAGTGCTTCCATTTGAGAAGGCTGCACATCCAGCCAGATTTGACCGAGCAAACGCCTCAATTCAGCCAGCGAGGTGATGACCTGTTGGTCGTTGGGATCAATCGCAAACAGATTGATCATGCCGCTCATGCGGCGCTGAAAGTCAGGATCCTGCACAATGGATAAAGCTTCAGCGCCACGCTGGTTGCTGAGGCGAGGCAGTGGTTTCGCTGTGGGTGCTGGTGGTGGGGCCTTGGGCTCAGGGGGGCGGATCCCCAATCCTGGAGCAGGACCATATTTTTCGCCAGCTGGGTTCAGCAGGCCGACGGGTTGCCAGATGCGTGCCAGTAGCTCAGGTTCGAACAAACGAGCATAATCTTGCAACAGCCAGTTGGGAATTTGCTGTTGGGGATTAGCGACGCGCATTTTCCCAGGGGGATAATACGGCATTAATCCTAAGAGTATGTTGCAGGTTTCAGGGCGATTGAAATGAGCCGAAAGGCGATCAGAAAGATAATTTCGCCAAGCGGTCTCCTCCTGAAGGAGTAATTGCTCGGAAAGACCGCAGGAAAGTAGTAAGCGATAGCAGTCACCCACCGGTGATTGGTACAAGTTCTGCAGCTGGTCAATTGGCGTTTGCAGCCAGAATTGGGAGAGGCATTGACGGGCAAGTCGAGCTTCGTCGCTCGAGGTTGCTGAGGGGTTGGATTGGAAATGTTGAAGGATGGTGATCAGTCGCGTCGTCGACCAGGGTGTGATCACTGGAGTTGCCCCCAGGCGCGTGGCAGAAGGCCGCGGCTGCTCCACAAGCGTATCGATCGGAGCCTGATCGAGATAATCGGAGCGCCTACCACTGAAAAAGCGTTTCCAAAACGGCATGTTCAGCCATCGACTTCTTCATCCACCTTAGGGGATCAACCGCCAGGGCGACAAGCTCATGGTGCAAGTCTGATCACGTGCGGATCATCTGGACTGTGTCATCCTGCTGGAGAGTGCTTCGCACAGTTGCTCGATAGGAGCTGTCCAATCCCAAGGTTTGAGTTGCCTAAAAAGACGCATCGTTGGATACCAAGCCGTGGTGATGTTCCCTCGTCCCCACCGCGGCGCCGCGTAAACTGGCAACAGCATCCAGACTGATTTCCCTAGCACGCCTGCCAGATGAGCCATCGCCGTATCCACCGTAATCACCAGATCCAACTCCAAGACCAGCTCAGCCGTGACCTCAAAATCAGCATCGGCTGAGAGTTGATCGACAAACCAACGACTCCAAGGGACGGCCAGCTCACGATCGGCTCCAAACTGCAACGCAACGCACTGACAGCCTCGCTCCGTGACTGCTCGAATCAATTGCCCCAGGGCTTGTTGATCAAGGCTGCGCAGCCAATACTCTCTGGCTGTGATCGGGTCGTCTAATTTACGGCCAGCCGCCCACACTAATCCCACACGCGGGGGGCCTTCCGTCTTGGCGATGGGAGCAAATGCTTTTTTCACGACCTGGTCCATCTGCAGGGTTCCCAAGCCTGTGAACCCGAGTAACCTTGGTAAACTTAATAAAGAAATATGAACTCCTGGCCAACGGCTCGCTTGGTCAGCAGCTTTCTTGTGAACGCGTGGACAGGGTTCAAGAGTGTCGACGAGGCGTTTGATGAAGCCGACCAGGCTGCTCTCCACCTCAATCTGTAAGGGCTGTGCTCCCGTGCCTCTTAATCCCTGCAACAGGAAGATCCATCTGAGATGTTGAAGGATGTCTCCAAAGCCTTGTTCAGACCAGACTAAAAGCGGCTGGTTGCCGTCGAGTGCTTGTTGGCGCGTGTTAATCGGTCCAGAACGCCATGCTGTCACGCGTTGCAAGCCCCAACGGCTTTCTGCCAAGTCATACCCTTCTTGCAATCGTCCCATCCCGATCAGGAGTTGACTTAGATTCCAGGTTGTTTCATCCTCAAGGCAGAGTTCAAGACTGCGCCGATAGGCTCTCTCGGCAGCCTCAAAATCGCCAAGATCCACCAATGTATTGCCAAGGCCTCGATAGAGAATATGAGAGGCCGGATTGATCAGCACCGCCCGCTTGTACATCAAGCTTGCCAGAGCCCCATCTCCACTGAGCCAACGAGCATGAGCACTGTTGCCCAGTATTCGGTAATCGTTCGGATCTTGAGCGGCAAGTTCGAGGTAAGCATCAGCAATCCTTTCCCAGTCCTGGGGACGCTGGGCCGTTTGCTCCAGCTTGGCGATCTCATCGATCATCTGATGTCCATCGGATCAACAAGCCTCGACATGTGTGCGATCCGTGATCCGCTCCGGACTGATTCTGTCAGCCGCTGTGACACAGGCTTCACTTCATGCTACAGTTTAGGTGAGGATAACCTCTTGTAAAACTTTTTTCTTTCCCATGGCTCAAACCGTAACCTTTAACGGTGGCTCCTTTGACATCACTAATGACGGCGGTGCAGGTACCAAACTTCTTACCCCCAAGCCTTCAAATTTCAATTCCTCAAACGACAATCCATCCTACATCTTTAAGAATTCCAATAATTCTGTAATCAAGGGTCTTGGATTTCAAGGTGACGATCTCGGCATCAACATTTCAGTTTCATCTCGCGGAATGGATTCAGCTATTGACTCCACATTTTCGTTTGGGAGTGCCGATGATACTTTAATTATTGGTTCCAGCACCAACAACAAGTTCTTCATGGGCGATGGCAATAATGAGGTTACCTTCTCCTATCGTTCGACCAATGATGTTGTGAATGTAGGAGTTGGTTCAGACACGATTACTTTTGGCCAGTCAATCAATAACACCCTGGTACAGCTTACCACCGATTACTCGGTCGATACAATCAAGCTTTCCACCAATACCAATCCAACGAATCTGAGGATCACTGGAGCTATGGATATGGACGTTCTCTTTATTGGTACAACTCAGTACAACTACGAATCTTCTACCAATCTTTGGGTCAACAAAGATGACTCTATGGATACCAAAAACTTTAGCTGAACCACGTTAGTCCATTTAGATTCCTTTGGAGTCTGATGCTTTCTATGAGTCGTCTGTTCGAGTTGCACTCGAACAGAACGACTTATTTTATGCCAATCAACAATGTCATCAGTGGCTCAAGCATTATTCTCAGATCGTTTCGTCTGGTTGTTCTCGCGATCAGTTCAGGCACCCCGAACTCTGGCTGGCTATCGCCAACGTTGCTGAACGCACTAGTGATTTTCTGCTAGTCGAAAAGCTTTTTCAAATATTTGAACATTTCACGTTTAATTTCTCTTATACTGGGAGGGTACCACTTCTTGGCGTCCCCATTGTTAATCGTCCTGATTTGCTTGCCCGCTTGCTCGATAGCCTAGACGTTCCTGTTGATGTCTTGGCAATCGTGGATAATAGTCGGATTTCCGGACATGACAAAGGCTCGACAGTTGATAACAGTGTTCAACGGTATCTTTCAGCGCTTCAACAGATTGGTCATCCGTTGGTCGATACCATCCTGGTTTCCGTTCCCTTCCGTCACCTTGGTGTCGCCGCTAGTTGGAATCACATCCTGACTAGTTTTCCTGAGTTACCTTTGGCATTGATCGTCAATAACGATGTAGTCTTTGCTGCCAATACGTTGCGTCAATCACTGGAGCGTATTAATCTCAACCGTCCACAATTCTTGCCGCTTTTCCAAGCCCCAAATAGCTTTTCAGCATTCTTTATGACGTCACTGTGCTGGGATCAGCTTGGCTTGTTTGATCCCAATTTTCAATACGCTTATTTTGAAGACATGGAGTATCGTGATCGCCTCATATCAAACCCTGCGGTTGAGTGGATCCAAGACGTTGCAATCACTGCTGCAATGGATGCTCTCAATCATGAACATAGTCTTACAATTAAATCCAACCCAGCTTACGCTGCCTCGAATCAACTTAGTTATGCCATGAATAAGTTGTGGTATTTAAGCCCACGTCGCTTTCGTGGTGAGCAAAAGGGGCTATGGAGGCGTTTGTGGTTAGCACAGTGGGACTGAAGACTGTTGTTGAACTGACGAACAGATGCAAGCCTTGCCTGTTCAACCCATGAATAATCGGACTGGTGCCGTAAGCACTGAGCCCTCCTGCAACTATGACTATAATTGAGGCTGATGATTGTCAGTCAGACTAGGTTTTTTGGTAAACCAAGTTTAGAAATACTTGCTAACACAATCTGAAAACATTGCTATGGGGCGCCTACAGATTAACTTGTCGTTTGCTAATGATACTTGTGAATCAAAAAAAATGACCAAAGCTTTGGGCTTTGGTCATCATCAAAGACTCAGATCAATGAAAAACTTTTGTATTGTCTTTGCTGGGCTCAGTCAATCGATTTCCGTTGAGCAGTGCGTTGCCGCTGGCGAAGTTGACGTGACCAGCCATAGACACCCAGAGCCCCAAAGATCGGGAGAGGACCTGGCACTGGATTGAGTTGATATTGATTCATGTTGGTGGCATCACTCATCAGGAGGGGATTGCCCTGTGCACCAACGAGGGTAGAAAGGGTTATCGGCCCAAAATTGATATCTTGGAACTGAGAAACAAGATCCGACAGCCAGTCGACAGTCCCAGGGTTGTTGGGAATCCACCAGAACTGGGTGTAATCTGACTTGGTATAGTTATATGTCATCATGCCGTCGTCATAGGCTAGAGATATGTCTTGAACCCAGGCTGGAATAGGAGCGGCAGTGTGTGAGTTTTGGGCTGCTGGATCCATCGTATCAATGGTTATTGATCCTGTCAGGCTGCCAGTTCCTGAAACTGTTGAATAATTGAGTTTGTAGGTGGTGGCTGCTTCGGCGGGCGAAGTGATGAATGCCGAAAGCGCCGAAGCGAGGGCGAGAGATGTTAACCCAACTCCGGAAATGTTCAATGAAAACTTTTTTTGAAGGCGTTGAACAGAAATCATTGTAAAAAATTTTGTTTGGAGCCTATCTTATTTTTGCATCGATCCCGACCGCTTGTCAAGGGATGGGTTTGGCGATGATTTTGTCAGGGGCTTCTGGCCCGTGACCGCGCTTGTTTCGAAGTGTTCGCCGAAGCCGTGTTCTGCGATACGGCCTTCTGTCACTCGGGGTCGGTTCGGTGAAGTTGATTTGGAGTCGGCTCAAGCCTTGTTGCTTGCCTGACAACCAAGCCTGAAGAGTGAACAGGCTGATGAGCTGGCTGCCATGGTGGCGCTCAGCATCAAATCTTCACAAACTGGGTCGCTGCGGCTGGTGTTGTCCCCCCTCAAGGTGCCATGGCCGATGGAGGGTCGCTGCCGCTACCGATGAGCGCCTGAGTGCAGATCCCACTCTCGATGCCGCCCCCTTCGAGGGGCCTTTGAACCCCTTGGCAACCCTGTGGAGCACTTCTGTAGTGCGCTTCCTGGATCGGGTGTTGCCTGCAACCTTGACATCAGTGGAGTATGGCAGCACCGATCTCCGGCGGGAAGATTGGGGAGCAGACCTCAATGTGGAACACATCCAGGTGCAGCCTCGTCAGCGTGAGTTCGCAGGGAACCTGTGCGACACGGCGGCACAGCGCGACTGTTGTCCTGTCGACGAGCAGGACGGCCGTCACGGCTTCAGCGGACGCGACGAATCCGCGGCGAGGCAATGACGATTCAGCCTTGGTCGTTGCCAAGGGGCGCGACCGTCGACCCACTAGGCAGTCCTCAGGAGCGTTGAAGCAATGTCGTCAATTCGGCTGCCTCAGGGTCCTCCTTTGACGGATTGATCGGACAATCCCATGCTCAGCAGTGGCAGATTGGTCGCGCATGAGGACTCCAGTTTGGTCTCAGGTTCGCGCTGCCTCGACTGCACCAATCACAAATCTCACCCAGCGGCGTGCTTACTGATCCGCGTACACCCCCTCCCCCCCTTGGAGGAACTAACCAGCTTTCTCACAGCGTGAGAGAGAACCAGTAAACGGCAACTGTTCTTCCTGGTCTCCAGTGAAGAACATAATCCAGCACTTTCGCTGATTCTTTGTGCGGATCAGCAATTCCTGTTTCGTCAACTTTCCCGGGAAAACCCAGGCCCGTCCTGCGGTTCGATCCCCTGCCAGCGGTAGGCCGCCAAGGGGAGGCTTCCCTGGTCATCCACGGGGATGCCTTCCTGCCGCAACAGCTCCAGCTGGATCCAGTCGCTGCCTTCGCGTCCCAGGCTGAGGCTGATCCGGCCTTGGGCATTCACCACCCGGTGCCAGGGCACCTCGGAGGGCAAGTCCAAACGCTTCAGCGCCCAGCCCACCTGGCGGGCGCAACCCCAGGCACCGATCAATTCGGCCACTTGGCCATAGGTGGCCACCCGGCCATGGGGGATGCGGGCCACCATGGCATACACCCGCTGATCAAAGCCGCTTGGCGAGGCCCTGCCCATGGATGACCGATCGGACGGGGTGGCGGAGTGGGTGTTCATCATCAGTCGCTGACCGCCAATCCGTCGTCCCTTGAACGCGCTCCAACTGGGCCGGTCGTGACAAGGCACACCCCAAGATCGCTGGCCTGAACCCGTTGTTGGGCCTAAATGCTGAAGTGGATCATCGTGCCGTGCGCGCATGCCGCTGCTGCCCCGCCGTTTCGAGCGCCTCAAAGCGGTGCTGGATCGCCGCATGGCGGATCTCACCGTGCTGCTCGAGCACGTGGAGAAACCCCATAACCTTTCGGCGATCCTGCGCAGCTGCGACGCGGTGGGCGCTCTGGAGGCCCACGCCGTGAATCTGCCCGGCCGGCTCCCCACCTTCAACAGCACGGCCCAAGGCAGCCAGAAGTGGGTGCCGCTGCACAGCCACTCCACCGCCGCCGCCGCGATCGCGGCCCTCCGGGAGCAGGGCTTCCGGCTATACGGCACCCATCTGGGCGTGGAGGCAGTTGATTATCGAAGCTGCGACTTCACCGGCCCCACGGCCTTCGTGCTCGGAGCCGAGAAGTGGGGGCTGCAGCCAAACACCGCCGCCGCGATGGATCAGGCGATCTACATCCCGATGCGCGGCATGGTGCAGTCGCTGAATGTGTCGGTGGCGGCAGCCACGCTGCTGTTCGAAGCGCTGCGCCAACGCCAGGCCGCCGGGCTGCTACCGATGGGGGGTGAAGGGATCCCCGTGGACCGCTACGGCCGGCTGCTGTTCGAGTGGAGCTACCCGCAGGTGGCGGCCTGGTGCCGCCGGCAGGGCCGCGCTTATCCGCCTCTCGATGCCGAGGGAGCGATCCTGGAGGAGCTGCCTCGCACCCTGCGGCTGCGCTGCTGAACCTCAGCCCTTGATCTGCTCGAAATCAGCCAGCACCGCGGCCTGGTTGCGCAGTACGCCCAGCAGGTTGAGGCGATTGCGGCGCACGGCGTTGTCGTCGGCCATCACCATCACGCTCTGGGGGCCGTCGAAGAACGCCGCCAGGGTGGCGGCGCTGCCGCTCAGGCCCCGGGCCAGCTCCTCGTAGCGCCCCGGCGGCGGGGCCTGGGCGAGCGGTTCCAGCTGGTTCAACACCGTCAGCATGTCGGCTTCGCTGCGGGAGCTGAACAACGCCGGGTCCACCACCCCGGCCGTGCTGAGCACTGTGGGCGGCAACTCCCCCTTGGCCGCCAGCCGCGTGGCCCGCTGCACCACGGCTCGCACCGAATCCAGCTCCCCCTGATCGCGCAGATCGCTGAGCAGGGCCACGCGCCGACGGGCATCCGCCGGATCGGCGAGCAGCCGAACCCGATCGACGCCCGGCCCCGCCACCGCCTGCACCAGATCCTGGGGCGTGCCCCCCTCTTCGAGCAGGCTGGCCAGCCGCTGGCGGAAGAACTCGCCGATCTCCGCGGCCATGGCCTCCGCCTCCACCGGGAACGCCGCAAACAACCCGGCGGTGTGCTCCGCACCTCGCCGCAGCAACGCGCCGAGATCCATGCGCCAATCGCGCTCCCACAAAATCAGCAGCACCCCGTTGCCCGCCCGCCGCAAGGCGTAGGGATCGGAGGAGCCGCTGGGCCGTTGCCCTGCCGCCCAGATGCTCAGCAGCAACTCCAGCCGCTCCGCCAGGGCCAACACGGCCCCCGCATCGGTGGCCGGCAGCGCATCGCCGGCCCCCCTGGGCAGATAGTGCTCGAGCACCGCCAGGGCCACGGCCCGCGGTTCCCCCTCCGCCAGCAGGTATTTGCCCCCCATCACCCCCTGCAGCTCCGGGAATTCGCCCACCATCTGGCTCACCAGGTCGTGCTTGCAGAGGTGGGCGGCCCGGCGGGCGTGCTCGGTGTCGTCCGGGCTGAACTCCAGGCGCTCCAGCAGCACGTCGGTCCACCAGGCCAGGCGATCGCTGCGATCCTGCAGCGATCCCAGCCCTTCGGCGAAGGTGACGCGGGCCAGCTGCTCGCGGCGATCGATGCTGGCGACCGCCCGGTCGGCCCGCACGAAGAACTCGGCATCCGCCAGCCGTGCGCGCAGCACCCGTTCATTGCCCTGGCGAATCGTGGCGTCGGCCTGGGGGCGGCCGTTGCCCACGCACAGGAAGCGCGGCAGCAGGCCGTCGCGGGCGTTCAGCGCCAGGGGATCCTCCGCCTTGCCCTGGCGCAGCAGCGGCACGTAGCGCTGATGCAGGCGCATCACCGTGGTGAGCACCTCCGGCGGCAGATCCAGGAAGCGGTCCTCAATCGATCCCGCGATCAACCGGGGGGCTTCCACCAGGTCCACCAACTCCTCGAACAGGGCATCGGGCAGCTCCGCCCGCGCCCCGGCCGCCGCCGCCGCCGCCTCGATCCCGCTCCGGATCACCGCGGCGCGGGCGGCACGGTCCACCTGCACATCGGCCGCCGCCAGGGTGTGGATGTAGGCGTCCGCGTGATCGATGGCGATCGGCTCGTCGTTCAGCCGGTGCCCCCGACTGAGGCGATCGCTGCTCAAGGGAGGATCGCAGTCGTCCAGCCGCAGCGGCACCACGGCTTCATCCAGCAGGGCCACCAACCAGCGCAGCGGCCGGCTGAAGCGGCTCTCGCCGGCCCCCCAGCGCATGAAGCGCCGACCTTGCAAGCCCCAGATCCAACCCGGGATCCGCTGCTCCAGGAGCTGTTCCGCCGCAGCGCCGCCGCTGCGGCTGCGGGCAAACACAAACGGTCCTTTCTCCGTCTCCCGCACCTCCAGCGCTTCGGGGGGAACGCCGCAGCGCTTGGCGAACCCCAACGCCGCCGCCGTGGGTTCGCCCGCGGCGAACGCCTGGGCAGCTGGAGGGCCCTTGTGCTCCTCCACCAAGTCCTTTTGGCGGGCCTGCAAATCGTGGATCAGCACGGCCAGGCGGCGGGGGGTGCCCAGGGTCTTCAGCTCTCCATGGCCGAGCCGGTCCGCCGCCAGGTCGCAGGCCACGCGCTCGCCCAGCTGGCTCAGGGCCTGGCGGGCAAAGTCGGCCGGCAGTTCCTCGGTGCCGATCTCCAACAAGAAGGTGGCCATGGCTTTGAAAGGCTGTGCCGCGCGTGTCGCGAATCTATGGAACAGCTTGCGGCGCGGCTGGGCGCCCTCAGGGGAGCTTCGCTAGGTTCTCACCATCTCCCACCGGCTTTCCGATGACCATGACGCCTGCTGCCGGCTCCACAGCCCTGCGGGCTGGGGTCGAACAGGGCGCCACCAAGACCGAGTCGGCAGCAGCCGGGCGATCCGCCGCCGAAGCCCTCAAGGCCAACAGTGGCCATCTGTATGGACCGCTGGCCCGGGAGGTGATGCCGGAGGCGGATCCGGAAGCCGCCCCTGGATTCAGCGTCGATCACTTCAGCAAAGACGCCGTCTCCATCCTCAAGTTCCACGGCAGTTATCAACAATTCGATCGCGACAAGCAGGCACAACAAAAGGGGCGTGACTGGGAGATGATGCTGCGCCTGCGCAGCCCGGCCGGCCGCATCGCCGCGCCGTTGTTTCTGGCGCTCGATGACCTGTGCGAGCGCTTTGGCAACGGCACGCTGCGGACCACCACCCGCCAGGCGTTCCAGATGCATGGGGTGTCCAAGCAGGACCTGCCCGAGGTGATCGGCACGATCGTGCGAACGATGGGTTCCACCCTGGCGGCCTGCGGTGACATCAACCGCAACGTGATGGCCCCGGCGGCGCCGTTTCAGCACGGCGGTTACCCTGCGGCGCGGCAACTGGCGGTTGACATCGCCGATCTGCTCACCCCGGAGGCGGCCCAGGGCTCCTATCTCGACATCTGGGTTGATGGCGACCACGCCTATCGCATTCAGCCCCGCACGGCGGTGCGGCGCGTCAAGGAGCTGCAGCGGCAGGGTGCCGTGTTCAGTGGTGATCCCGAGGAGCCCCTGTATGGCTCCACCTATCTGCCCCGCAAGTTCAAGGTGGCCGTCACGGTGCCCGGCGACAACAGCGTCGATCTGCTCACCCAGGACATCGGCCTGGTGCTGTTCAGCAACAAGGCCGGCCGTCCCCAAGGCTGCAACGTTTACGTGGGAGGCGGGATGGGGCGCACCCACAACAAAGAGGAAACCTTTGCCCGCACTGCCGATCGCCTCGGCTGGGTCGACGCCGCCCATGTGCTGGAACTCGTCCAGGCCATCACCGCCCTGCAGCGCGATCACGGCGACCGCCAGCAACGGCGCCACGCCCGCATGAAATACCTGATCCACGACCGCGGCGTGGAGTGGTTCCGTGAGGAGTTGCAGCGCTACTTCCCGCACCCCGTGGAGCCCTGCCGCCCCGAACCCGCCGCCGTGCTGAGCGACTACCTCGGCTGGCATCGCCAGGGAGACGGCCTTTGGTTTGTGGGCCTGCCGCTGCTCTGCGGTCGTCTAGAGGGCGAGATCAAAGCCGGTCTGCGCCAGCTGGTGGACACCTACCAGCTGGACATCCGCCTCACCCCCAATCAAGACCTGCTGCTCTGCAACATCGGCCCGCAGCAGCGCGCCAGCATCCGCCGCCAGCTCGTGGCCCTCGGCTTCGATCAGCCCGATCATCCGCCCCCCCTCGCTCGCCATGCCATCGCCTGCCCGGCCCTGCCCACCTGCGGCCTGGCGATCACCGAAGCGGAACGGATTCTGCCCGGGGTGCTGGAGCGGCTGGAGCGGCTGTTCGAGCGGCTGGACCTGAAGCGTTCCGTGTTGGTGCGGATGACTGGCTGTCCGAATGGCTGCGCCCGCCCCTACATGGCCGAGATCGGACTGGTGGGCAGCGGCGTCAATCAATACCAGCTCTGGCTGGGCGGCACGCCGGGGCTGACCCGCCTGGCCAAGCCCTATCTGGAGCGCATGGCACTCGACGACCTGGAAACCACCCTCGAACCGTTGCTGCTGGCCTGGAAGCAGGCGGGGGGGCGCCGCAGCTTCGGCGACTTTGTGGCCCAGAGCGAGCCCGGCCGGATCCTGGGGCTGCTGGGCGCCCCATGAGTTTCGCTTTGCGTCTGGCCCTGCTGGGCCTGGCCTGCGCTCAGGTCTCTCTGCTGGTCCCCTTGCGAGCCGAGCCGCTGCGACCCAAGCCCCCCGCCTGGGTGCCTCTGCAGCTTGATCCCGACGCCACCACCTGCACGCCAACAGTGATCAGCCAGGCCTTTGCCCAGCACCTGCATCCCTGGGCGGACCAACCCCCTGAGGTGCTCAACCAGCTGCGCAAGCTGCAGGGGGAGATGACCCGGGCCAGCATCGCCCGTTGCCTCAGCCTCGGCCGACTGACCCCGGAGCAGGCCAGTGCCCTGCAAACCGAACTCGGCATTGAAGGGCCTTTGCCTCAGCCTTCCAGCCGGCCGTAAATCGCCTGGCCCTCGCCGAGGGTCCAGGCCCAGAGCTGATCCCCAAGGCTGAAGTGCCACCACTCGTTGGGGTGACGGCAGAACCCCGCCACCGCCATCACGTCCTGGAGACGCTCCCGGTTGGCGTGCCAACGGGCTGGCTCAGACTGCGGCGCGGCCAGGGCGGCGCTGGCGTAGTGGTCGGGTTCCGACACCGGCCCCAGCGCGTCGATCGCGCCTCCCATCGGCAGGGGTTGCCCCTCGTGGTCGGCCAGGGTCAGATCCACCGCCGCGCCGGTGCTGTGGGGTGGCGGTGTGGCGGGGTCGGCGCTGGGTGAAGCCCAGAAGCGCGCCACCAAGACCCGCACCGCCTCCAGCTCCTGGCCCTCCCGGTCGGGATCGAGACCGCGCTGCCGGCACTCCTCCACCAGGGCGTGGCGCACCATGAAGCGCTGCACCGCCAGGGGCCGCCAGGCGTCGAAGATCGCCAGCCGCAGCCGCGGGTCGTGGCGCTGCAGGCTCTCCTGAGCCGCCAGCAGGCGGCTGACCACACCGGAGCGCAGCCGGAACGGTGACCCCGCCGTGCCATATGGAGCTCCCAGGCTGGCGTAAGGGTGGGGCTCCAGGCGCAGCAGGCTCGCCGGCAACGCCTCCAGGCTCTCGCCGCAGTCGACGATCGGAACGCCATGCCAGGGACGCATGCGGAGTGGAAAGACCCCAGGCATTGTGAACGGCGGGGCTTGGTTTCAGGGCGGCCGGCGGCCCTTCAGTTCAGCCGGGCGCCATCCAGCAAGCGGCGGCGCTGATCCTCCAGCGCCCGCAGCAGCCCGGGATGGCTCTGCAGGCTGGGATCGGCGTCGAGCAGCTGGCGGGCGCAGACGCGGGCCTCCTCCAGCACCTCGCCGTCATCCGCCAGGCTGGCCAGGGCCAGATCCGGCAAGCCCGACTGGCGGGTGCCGAGCACCTGGCCGGGGCCCCGCAGCCGCAGATCCATGTCGGCGATCTCGAAGCCATCGGTGCTGCGCACCAGTACCTCCAGCCGTTGCCGTGCCGTGGCGGCGTCGCTGGATTGGATCAGCACGCAGTGGGAGGCGGCGGCGCCGCGGCCAACCCGGCCCCGCAGCTGATGCAGCTGGGCCAGGCCAAAGCGCTCGGCGTGGTCGATCACCATCACGCTCGCCTGCGGCACATCCACCCCCACCTCCACCACGGTGGTGGAGACCAGCACCTGGGTTTCGCCGCTGGCGAAGGCCTGGATGGCCTGCTGCTTCTCCTCGCTGCTGAGCCGACCGTGCAGCAGGCCCACCGCCAGATCGGCGAACACCGCGCCGGCCAGGTGGCGGTGTTCCTCCACGGCGGAGCGCAAGTCGAGCTTTTCCGACTCCTCCACCAAGGGCAACACCACATAGGCCCGTTGCCCTTTGGCCACCTCCTGGCGGATCAGCTCCCAGGCCTGATCCCGCTGGCCGCTCCGCAACAGGATGGTGCGGATCGGCGTGCGACCGGGCGGCAGTTCATCGATCTGGCTGAGATCGAGATCGCCGTGCAGCGATAGGGCCAGGGTGCGGGGGATCGGCGTCGCCGTCATCGTCAGCAGATGGGGCTGGAGACCCTTGGCCAGCAGGCGGTTGCGCTGCTGCACGCCGAAGCGGTGCTGTTCATCCACCACCACCAGGCCGAGCCGCTGAAAGCGCACCGGGTCCTCCAGCAGGGCATGGGTCCCGACCAGCAACTGCAACTGCCCGTTGGCCAGGTCGTCCAGCAACGGCCGCCGCCGCCGCTGCGGCGTGGCGCCGGTCAGGAGGGCGCAGCTGACGTGCAACTGGGGCAACCAGTCGCCGCAGCGGCGCGCGTGCTGCTCGGCCAACACCTCCGTGGGCGCCAGCAGCGCCCCCTGGCAGCCGGCCTCAATCGCCACGAGCAGAGCTGCGAGGGCCACCACGGTCTTGCCGCTGCCAACATCTCCCTGCACGAGCCGTGCCATCGGCTGGGGGCGGGCCATGTCGGCCTGGATCTCCGTCAGCACCCGCTCCTGGGCCGCAGTGAGCGCGAAGGGCAGCAGCTGCCGGAAGCGCGCCAGCAGGGCGCCCTCGCCGGCGCCGTGGCCCGTCAGGACCGGCGCGGTCTGCGCGCGCCAGACCAGGCGACGCCGCGCCAGCGCCAGTTGCAGCAGCAGGAATTCATCGAACACCAACCGGCGCCGCGCCAACCGCAGCGCCTGCCGATCCGGGGGCAGATGCAAATCGCGCAAGGCCTGGGCGCGACCGGGCAGCCCCAGCTGGCGGCACAGTTGCGGTTCCAGGGGTTCATCGTTCCAGCGATCCAGGTGGGGCAGCAGCTCGGCGATGGCGCGGCGCAACCGCTCGGCGCTGAGCCCCTCGGTGAGCCCGTAAACCGGCACCAGCCGCCCGATCTGCTGGGAGCGCACCGGAGCGCCAGGACTCTCCAGCATCTCCAGCAGGGGATCGCGAAAACAGGGGCCGGCGGGGCCCTCCCGCACCAGGCCGCTGGCGGCCACGGTGGCGCCGACGGGAAACAAGCGCTTCTGGGCCTGCAACCAGGCCGGACTGGTGAAGCGCCGGCCGATGCTGAAGCGGCTGGCCTGCATCCGGCCAGTGCAGTCCTGCAACTGCAGGTCCAGGATCGCCAGCTGGGGGTTGCGGGGGCTCACGAAGGCGTGGCTGCGCCGCACCGTGGCCACCACCGTGGCGGTGCGACCCGGCACCAGGGCGCTGATGCGCACCAGCTCGGCGTAGTCCAGATAGTCGCGCGGGTAGTGATGGGCCAGATCCCGGGCCACCAGCAGGCCCAGGGCGGCCAGCCGCGCAGCAGTCCGCGCCCCGATGCCGGGGATCTGCCCCAGCGGCGTCTCCGGGTCGATGCGCCGGGACGCGGCGTGCCTGGCGCTGACCTGCGGGGCGGATCGCTCCTCGGCCGCCGCGCCTGGAGCCAGGGGCGCCAGGCGCAGCCTCGGTGGCGCTGGCGGCGCAGGGGCGGGGCGGTAGCGGCGACACAGCCCATGCAGCTCCTGGCGCAACGCCACCACCAGGGGGCGGCGGCGCTCCGACGTCAGGGCGGCGTAGCCGCTGAACTGTCGCGCCTGGCCGCGCAAAGCCTGCCGATCCGTCTCCGTCAGGGCGCTGGGCGGCTCGTTGAGGCAACGGCAGAGGAACTGGGCGAAGGTCTCCCGGCGTCCTTGCAGATCGATGAAGCCCTTGTCCGTCTCCAGCTGGCAGGCCTGCTGCAGCGGAGCCGCCCACGCCTCCAGTTGACGCAGGGCCTCCATCGCCCCCACCTCCGCCTGCCGCGACATGGCTCCCGTGGAGCCAGCTTCCTGTGCCACTGACTCCTTGGGCACTGACTCCCGTGGCATTGACTCCCGAGCCGCTCCCTCCAGCGCAGCTGTCCTCGACGCCACGGCCCTCCCCGCCACTGTCCCGGGGTCAGGGATCAGGGGCTGTCCGTTCGGGTTCGGCGGACGGTCTGCATCCACAACCGTTCTGCCTCCTGGGTGCGCAGTCGCTGCTGCAGGCGGGTCTGCAGTTGGGCCATTTTGCGCACCTCCTGGCGCAGATGCAGGAGGCGCTGGCGGCAGGTGCGCAGCTGGGGATGGTCGCCTTCCAGGTCGCCGCAGCGCAGCAGCAGGGCGTGACCCACCAGGCCCTGGGGAGCGGCGGACGCCGGCAGCGGCAGCGGCAGGCGCAACAGATTCGCGGGGGCTGACTGGGTGTCCAGACGCCCCGCCAGCACCGCATCGAGCAACGACGGCGGCAACAGCGTGGCGCTGAGATCCTGTCGCAGGAACTCCACGTTGATGGCATGGGAGAGGTTGCGCAGCCGCCGGCTCAAGGCCTGCTCAAACCCCTCCAGCCAAACCAACAGCAGGGCTGGATCCTTCGGCAAGGCGCCGCTTCGCCAGGGCAGAGGCGGTAACCCTCTCCCAGGGATCTCGTCGTCCTCATCGTCATCATCATCACCGTCGTCCTCATCGTCACCGTCGTCGTTATCACCGTCGTCGTCGCTGTCATCGGGCTGATCGCTGGAGCCCTCGATGCCCTCCGACGCGGCAATGGCAGCCACCATGGCGGCGAAGCTGGCCCGCAGCAGGCGCAGCTGATCGTCAGCGGTTGCGTTGGCTGTGTCAGCGGCCTCTGCAGCCTGCTGATCCGCCGCCGCCAGAGGGTCTTGAGCCGAGTTGGCCGGGGACAGGGAGTCCCATATCCCGAAGCCCGCTCCTCCCTGGCCTGAGGGATCGCTGGTCGGGGCTGGCCATGGCGACCCACCTTGCTCCAGCGCCGCAGTCTCGCTTGCCCCAGCCGCAGGCCGTGGCCGCCCCGCGCCAGGCAGACCCAACTCCCAGGGGAACGACACAGCGGCGTCGGGGTCGAAATCCGCCTCAGCATCGAGACCCGCCTCGTCTTCGTCGCGGTCATCGTTGTCTTCGCCATGGTGATTCCCATCAGCGTCGTCCGAGGAGCCGGCGGCGGCCTCCTCATCGAGTTCGGGCTGGAAATCCGCCGGGTCCATCGAGTTTTGGAACCAGCCCCCCAGTTCCCCGAGCGGTAGGTCCAGGCCCAACACCACGGAGCCGGAGGGCAGGCCAGAGGCGGCAGCGCGGCGGTTGCCAGGATCCCCTGGTGCATCCGTCTCCTCGACTGCGGCGCTCGCGCCATGCTCCTCAATCCAGCGGCGTCGCTGCTTGAGGTGCTGTCGCAATTTGTCCTCGGCCAGCCGGGTTGCCAGGGAGGCCAGTTGCTCCACGGTGAGCAAACTGGAGGATTGCCGCACCAAGTCGTCCAACCGCCGATGCAAGGCCTGGCGTTTCAACCCCGGCAGTGCGGCATAACGGTCTGGGGCGATGTGGGTGGCGAGGTGAAAGCAGGCCTGATCCACCGCGCCGGGCAGCACTCGGCGCAGCACCTGCAAATAGAGGGCCAGCTGGCGATAGTGCTCCGGATTGCTGCTCTCCACCTGCTGCCGCAGCGCTTTCAGGCGCAACGGCAGATCATCGCGGTTCTCGCTGGGGTTGGTGCTGGGTAGGCTCAAATGCGCTGGTGGCGATCAGGACGCCTTGCCCATGGCCGCCACCTCGGTGGCGAAGTCGACCTTATCGACCTCGATGCCCTCACCCAGGTTGAAGCGGCAGAAGCGACGCACCCGGATGTTTTCGCCCGTTTTGCCGGCAGCCTGCTTCACCATTTCGCCCACCGTGATCGTGTTGTCGCGGATGAAGGCCTGCTCCAGCAAGGCCAGCTCCTTCAACCGCTTGCCGATGCGACCCTCAACGATCTTGGCGCGCATCTCTGGCTTCTTGCTGGCCAGATCGTCGCGACCCATTTCGATCCCCTTCTCGCGCTCGATCACATCCGCGGGAATCTCTTCCACCGTGACGTAATCCACGTTCGGGCAAGCCGCGATCTGCATGGCCACGTTGCGGAGCAACTCCTGAAATAATTCACCGCGGGCCACGAAATCGGTTTCACAGTTCACTTCCACCAACACACCCACCCTGGAGCCGGTGTGGATGTAACTGCCGATAGCGCCTTCGGCAGCGGTGCGTCCCGACTTCTTCTCGGCGCTGGCGATGCCTTTTTTACGCAGCCATTCAATGGCTTTTTCGGTATCGCCGCTGGTCTCGGCAAGCGCCTTCTTGCAATCCATCATGCCGGCGCCGGTTTTGTCGCGCAGGTCTTTGACGAGCTTGGCGGAAATCTCAGCCATGGGGGGAGGTCTAAGGAGAGAGAAATTGCGGTCTGAGAAACGAGGTTCTGCAGTCGGGGGTGGCAGGGCAGCCGCTCAAGGCTGAACCGCGTCAACGCGGAAGAGGTGGTAGCGAGAGGGGTGGGGCTCAGCCTTCCTCGTCGCCACCACGCTCGGAGGCACCGTGACGGCCTTCATTGATGGCATCGGCGAGGCGGCCGAGCACCAGCTGTACAGACCGCACCGCGTCGTCATTGCAGGGGATGGGCACATCGCAGAGATCGGGATCGCAGTTGGTGTCCAACATCGACACCAGCGGGATATCGAGCTTGCGGGCCTCCAGCACCGCATTGGTTTCGCGCCGCTGATCCACCAGGATCACCACATCCGGCAGGCGCCGCATGTTCTTCAGCCCGCCCAGGTATTTCTGCAGGCGGTCGAGCTCGCGCCGCAGCACAGCCGCCTCCTTCTTGGGGCGCATGGCGATGGCGCCTGAAGACTCCATGCGCTCCAGATCCTTGAGGCGATCGATGCGGGCGCGCATCGTGGTCCAGTTGGTGAGCATGCCGCCCAGCCAGCGCTGGTTCACATAGGCCGCTCCGCAGCGGGTCGCCTCCTGGGCGATCACTTCAGAGGCCTGTTTTTTGGTGCCGACGAACAGGAAGCGCTTGCCGCTGCGAGAGGCGTTGCGAATCCATTTGTAAGCATTGTTCATGCAGACAGCTGTCTGCACGAGATCGATGATGTGAACTCCGTTGCGTGCGCAATAGATGTAGCGCGACATCTTCGGATTCCAGCGCCGGGTCTGGTGCCCAAAGTGGGCGCCAGCCTCCATCATTTCGGCGAGGGTGACAACAGCCATGGGGGGAGTTTCGGGTTGGCCACCACCTGGCAGGGATCACAGGAGCCGCTCCGCCTGCAAAACCTGCGCCACCGAGGTGGCCATCGGGCCGCCACACCAGGACAGGGAACCAGGGAAAAACGGCGAGGGCCGTGCTGACGGCTGCCCCGCGATCACCCGAAACGCGCAGGTGTGCGGTGTTTGGTGAACCTATCCAATCTATCAAACGGTGCTGGCGGCAGTCCCGACACAGCGGCCCCAGGTCGATGGGGTGGCTTAGGCCAGGCCGGCCTGACGGGCTTCGGCGAACAGGGTGCGCACGCCGAGCCGATTCAGGGGCAGCCGCAGCAGCTCCATCGCCAGCCCGGCCTGGCCACGGCGGATCAACCAGCCCAGCAGAGGCCGCAGCGACTGCTCGTTCAACAACCCGAACAGGGTGAGCAGCTCCCACAGCAGGCGATGCAGCCAGGTGAACTGGATGATGAACCGCACGCGACGCGTCGGGTGTTTTCGGAAGAACACCAGCCCCATGCGCGCCCGCTCCCGTTCCACCCGCACCAGATCGGGGATCTGGGCCAGGCTGAGCGGCGGATGCCAGTGGTAGCCCACCGCCTGCGGGCAGCGCACCAGCCGCACCCCCATCTGGCGCAGCCGTTCGCCAAGTTCCAGATCCTCCCAGCCGTAGAGGCGAAAGCTGGTGTCAAACAGCCCTGCGCTGAGCAACAATTCGCGATCGATCGCCACATTGCCCGTGGCGAAATAGGCCCAGGACAAATCGTTGAGCTTGTGGGGCTCGCTGGTGGGCGCCTCAAAGTTGGCCGTGTTGATCACCGCGCCGTAGGTGAAGCTGAGCCGATCGCCCTGCCGCTGCCAGGCGGCCTCAAGCGTGCGGGCATGGGCGACCAAAAAGCTGTCGGTCACCACCAGGTCGCTGTCGATGAACACGATCACTTCTCCCCGCGCCTGCTCCACGCCGCGGTTTCTGCCTTCGGCCGGCCCACCGTGCTGCTGGCGGTACAGGCGCACATGGGGGAAGGCTGTGGCGTGGGCATCCAGCCAGCTCACCGTCTCATCGGTGGAGCCATCGTCCACCAGCACAACCTCATAGCCCGAAAGGGGGGCCTCCAGCCGCTGGCGTTCCAGCGCCTGGAGGCATTGGCGCAGGATCGCCAGGCGGTGGTAGGTGGGAATTACGACGCTGAGGAACATGCGGGCTGCGGGAAGGGGCGCTAGCGGGGGAGGACCCAGCGGACAATGAAGGGGACCCCTTGGGGTCCCCATGCATCGCGTGGAGCTGGCGCAAGGCCAGGCAGCGGTGTGGTTCCGTGCGCTTTCCGGGGCGCTGGAGGATCAGTCGGCAGCGCCGCCGTTGTTAGCGGTGCCGGTGACCCCATTGCCCGCCCCTTCACCGCGGCCATCGTTGCGGAGCTTGCGCTTCTTGAACTTGCGGGCGTAGGCGCGATTGCGTTCCTGCTTTTCCTTTTTCAGATTCCTGCGTTTGGACATGCGGACGGCGTTGGGGGAGAGTCTTGAGGATTCACACTACTCAATCTGCGCCCACCACCACGGGGTCGTTGCCGATCCGGGGCACCGGCTCGTCCCAGAGGCGGCCGTCCTCCATCTGCACCAGCCGGTCGGCCACATCGAGGATGCGGGGATCGTGGGTCACCATCAGCACGCTGCAGCCCTGGTCCCGGGCCAGGCGCCGCAGCAGTTCCACCACTTCCCGGCCGGTGTGCTTGTCGAGGGCGGCGGTGGGCTCATCGGCCAGCAGCAGGCGAGGCTCGGCCGCCAGGGCCCGGGCGATCGCCACCCGCTGCTTCTGGCCGCCGGAGAGATCGTGGGGCAGTTTGCCCAGGTGGTCCGAGAGGCCCACCGCCCGCAGCCATTCGCGGGCCACATCGCGCCGAGCCCGGTAGCTCAGGCCTGGCAGCAGGTCGGCCCCCATCTGCACGTTCTGCTCGGCGGTGAGGCAGCGCAGCAGGTTGTGGCCTTGAAAAATCATGCCGATCCGCTGCCGGAGCCGCTGGCGCTCGGCCCGTGTGGACCCCGCCAGTTCCAATCCGAACACCCGCACCGACCCCTGCTGGACCTGGCGCAGGGCCCCCACCAGCGTGAGCAGGGTGGTCTTGCCGCAACCGGAGGGCCCGGTGAGCAGCACCACTTCACCCGGGCGGATCTCCAGATCGACCCCCTGCAGCACCTGGCGCCGGTTGATCCCGCTGCCGTACCAGTGGCTGAGGTCGGCCACGGCCACGCTGGCGTCGGCATCGACGTGGGGGAGCGCCATGGCTTAAAAGATCTCCGCCGGATCGGCATCGGCCAGCTTGCGCATGGCCATGAACGCTGAACCCATGCACATCGTGAAGATCAAGGCGAACACCAGCAGGGAACGCTCGGCGTCCATCTGGACCGGCAGGCGGGTGCCGGAGCGCACGAGGGCGTAGAGCCCCATGCCGGCCAGCCAGGCCGGCACGTAGCCGAGCACCGCCAGGATCAGGCCCTCGCGGGCCACCACCCCCAGCAGGGTGGGCATGGGGTAGCCCATCGCCATCAGGGTGGCGTATTCCGGCAGATGATCGCTGACATCGGAGTAGAGGATCTGGTAGACGATCACGCAGCCCACCACAAAACCCATGGCGGACCCGAGGGTGAAGATGAAGCCGATGGCGGTGCTGCTGCGCCAGTAGTTCTTCTCGAATTCCTCGAAGCCCTTTTTGGTATAGATCGTTACATCCTCGGGCAGGATTCGCTTCAGCCGGGCGGCCACGTCTCCGGGATTGGCGCCGGCAGTGAGCCGGATCAGCCCAAGTTCGATGCTGCCCGGGGGAGTGTTCGGCATCAGCCGCAGAAAGGTTTCGCCGCTGGTGAGCACGTTGCCGTCGGCGCCGAAGGAGGGGCCCAGGGCCACCAGCCCCGCCACCCGCACCCGCTTGCCGGCCAACTCGGTTTCCACCACCTTGCCCTGGCGGAACCAGTCGGCGATCGGGCCGAATTCGGGTCGGGAGCGTTCATCGAACAGCACCCGGCCGCGCTGGCTGAGCACCTGGGCCTTTGTGGTGAGCCCGGGATCGGTAAACAGGGGATCGCCGGGTTCAAAGCCCAGGGTCAGGATCGAGCGGGTGGCGCGGGTCTTGGGATTGCGCCAGAGCAGCAGGTTCCAGTGCACCGGTGTGGTGCCCTCCACCTGAGGATCGGCCATCGCCTGGATCAGGCGCCGCCGCGGAAAGCCCGCCATGCCGATCGAACTCATCGTGCGCGGGCTCAGCAGCACCAGATCCGCATCAAAGAGCTTGTGGATCGTGACGCTGGCGTCGAACAGCCCATCGCGGAAGCCGAGCTGCATGAACATCAAGATGCCGGCGAAGGCGATGCCGGCCAAGGCCACGGCCAGGCGGGCGGGCTGGCGGGCGAGCAGGAGCCAGGAGAGGGGGATGCGTCGGGACGGCCAGAAGAAGACCATGGCCAGCCTCAGGGCTCCAGTTTGGCGATCACCTTCAACCCGGTAAGGTCCTGCACCCGGCGGGCATCCTCCGGATCCAGCCGCACCCGCACCTCGACGATGCGGGCATCGGCGTCGCCGGTGGGGTCGGTGGAGAGCAATTGCCGCTGGCGCACCTGGGGGCTGATGCGGCTGACCCGGCCGCTGATGGTGCCGTTGAAACCGCCGTTCTCGCTGGTGAGGCGCACGCTCTGCCCCAGGCGCACCCGACCGATGTCGCTCTCATAAACCTCCACCAGGGCCTCCATCCGCTCGCTGTTGCCCAGCTCAAGAATGCCCTTGTCGCCCGGGCGCTCGCCGGGGCGGGCCTGGATGCGCAGCACGGTGCCGTCCAGCGGGGCTCGCAGTTCGGTGTTCACCAGATCTGTGCGCACCCGTGACAGCTCGGCGCGGGTCTCTTGCAGCTGCCCCTGCAGTTCGAGGGTGCGCTGCTCCCTCAGGTCGAATTCGCTGGCGGCGAAGGCGCCGGCGGCCGCCAGCCGGCGGTAGCGCTCCAGGTCGCGGAGCTGCAGCCCCAGCCGCCGCTCCAGGTTGGCGATGCGGGTGATTAGCAGGAGCTCCTGCGCCCTCTGGTACGGACCGTTGTCGAAGCGGGCAAGCAGCTGGCCAGCCTGCACCCGGTCGCCTTCTCTCACAAAGAGAGCCGTGATGCGCGGGCTGCCGCCGATGCCGGTAATCGGCGCCGCCAGCACCCGGATGTCACCGGCGGGGTCGAGGCGCCCGAGGGCGGCCACCGACTGACGGCCGGGCTGGGGTTGGGCGGGTGCGGCCTTGCGGGGAGCCGCCTCAGGCTGACGCCAGGGAGCCCGCACCAGGACGGCCCCGAGCACCAGGGTGGCCAGGGCGACGGCCCCGACTCCGAGGATCAGGGGGCGGCGGGGTCGTCGAAGAGGAGCTCCTCGATGTAGCGGTCCGCCCAGGCGGGGTTGAATGCTTTCTCCAGCACCCGCCGGGTTTTGTCGTTCTGTTTCTGCTGCTTGCAATAACGAAGCTGCCCCTCCCAGCGAACAACCGTAGCTGGGTCGTCGGGGGCCTGGGGTCGGGCCTGGGCCACCGCTTCTCCCAGAACCGCCAGGAAGCCGGCAACCTGGTCGATGAACGACCGTTCCTCCACGGCATCGGCCGGACGCACAAACAGCACGTGGGGGGAGAAGATCGACCCCCAGGCGGGCAGCTCGCGCCGCTGGCAGAAGGGGCCCAAGTCCCGGGCCGCCAGGGCGGCCTCGATCGGCGCCGGCAGCGCTTCCGTCACCGGTGAGAGGTCGACGATCGCCGCCGACACCCCAGCCCGGCTGGCGACGATGTCGGCGCCGAAGATCGGCAGGTCGTAGCGGGGATCCGGGAACAACACGCAGTGCAGGATCTGCAGGCCTGCCCCGAGCCGCGCCGTTTCCAGGTGCAGCTTGCGCAGGCCGCGGCTGACGAAGACCTCGTTGCGAATGAACAGGTCCTCGCCGTCGAGGCTGCCGCTGATGGCCTCCAGGTCGGGATCGATCGCCAGCGGCTGCAGCTCCGGCAGCCGCGCCATGGCCTCGCGAATGCGCTGTGCCAGCGCGTCCACCATGGGGTGGATGCCATTGCTCACCGAGGCAGGAGGCATCACCGCGCCGCAACCAGCAGAATGGCGATCTTGCCACCTGTTCGTGATCGCATCCCAACGTTGTTGCGGGCCGTTGCTGCCTGGTCTGGTCGAGCCGCGTCACCAGCGCCTGGCCAATGGGGCCGAAGTCGTCACCCTGCCGCTGGCGGATGCGCCGCTCACCTGCCTGGATTTCTGGTGCCGCGCCGGCAGCCTCTGGGAAGAGCCGCGGGAGAGCGGCCTGGCCCATTTCCTCGAACACATGGTGTTCAAGGGAAGCCAGCGCTTGGCGGCCGGCGAATTCGATCGCCGCATCGAGGCCCTGGGCGGCAGCAGCAACGCCGCCACCGGCTTCGATGACGTTCATTACCACGTGCTGATACCGCCCGGGGCGGCGGCTGAGGCGGTGGAGTTGCTGCTTGATCTGGTGTTGGCGCCGAAGCTCGATCCCGAAGCCTTGGCGATGGAGCGGCAGGTTGTGCTGGAGGAGCTGGCCCAGAGCGAGGACCAGCCCGAAGAGGTTGCCCTGCAACGCCTGCTGGGCGAAGCCTGCCCGGATCATCCCTACGGGTTGCCGATCCTCGGGCGTCGTGAGGCGCTGCTGGCCCACGACCCCGAGGCCATGGCTCGCTTTCACGGCCGGCTTTACGGCAGTGATCGCTGCGTGCTGGCCGTGAGTGGCGGCCTGCCGGAGCACGACCTGCTCGAGCAGCTGGCCAACGGCCCGCTTGGGGCCCTACCCGCGCGAGGCGAGCCGATCTCGCCAGCACCGCTGCGGGTGCTGCCGGGCGAGCACCATCTGGCCCTGCCGCGCCTGGAGGCCGGCCGGCTGCTGATGGCCTGGTGGTTGCCGCCCGCCGGCGATTTGGTGCAACTGATGGGAGCCGACCTGGCCACGAGCCTCCTCGCCGACGGCCGTCGCAGCCGGCTGGTGGAGCGCCTGCGCGAACAATTGCGGCTGGTGGAGAGCATCGACCTGGACCTGCACGCGATGGAATGCGGCAGCCTGGCCCTGCTGGAGGCGGTGACCGATGAGGCCGACCTGCCGGCGGTGTCGGCGGCGGTGCGGCAGGTGTGGCAGGAGCTGATGGCGGAAGCGATTCAGCCCGAGGAGTGGCGGCGCGCCTGTCGCCTCGTCACCAACGGCTACCGCTTCGGGCTGGAGGCCCCAGCCGCGGTGGCGGGACTGATCGGCAACAGCTGTCTATGGGGAAGGCGCCGAGCCCTGGAGGAACCGCTGGCGGTGATCGATCAATGGAACCCCGCTCGCCTGCGTGATGAGATCCTGCCGCTGCTGGACCCGGAGCGGGCCTGCGTGATGGAGGTGGTGCCAGCGTGATCACCCCCGTTCCTCTGCAATCGCCAACGAGCGGCCCACCGGCCGCCACCAGCGCCTGGCCCACCGCCCGCGGCGGCCTGCCGGTGGTGCTGCTGCGACGCCCGGGCCCGGCGATCCTGGCGGCCCGCCTGGTGATCCGCGGTGGCAGCGGCGCCGATCCGACCGGCCAGTGCGGCGCCCACCAGCTGCTCGCCGGCCTGATGACCCGCGGTTGCGGCGATCTCGACGCCACCGCCCTGGCTGAGCGGGTGGAAGGGGCCGGCGCGGCCCTGCGGGCCGAGGCCCATGAGGACGCGCTGGTGATCGGCCTCAAATGCGCAGCTGGCGATGTGGACGAGCTCCTGCCACTGCTGCCGGCCATGGTGCGACGGCCGCGGCTGGACCCCGATCAGCTCGATCTCGAACGCCAGCTGAACCTGCAGACGCTCCAGCGCCAGCGGGAGGATCCGTTCCAGGTTGCCCATGATCTGCTGCGCCACCAGCTCTACGGCACAGGGCCCTACGGCCATGACCCCCTGGGGGTGGAGAGCGATCTGGGGCGGCTGGACGCAGCGGAGCTGGCGCCGTTGGTGAAGGATCTCGGCCGACAAGGTGCCGTGCTGGTGCTCTGCGGCGACGCGCCGGAGCGGGCGCTGGAGCTGATCGATGCCGCCCTGGAACAACCCTGGCCCACGTCCTTGCCGGCGCCTGCCCGGGACCTGGAGCCCCTGTCAGGGGCCCCGCCTTCGCTCGCCTTCGAGGAGGAGGACACCGAACAGTTGGTGCTGATGCTCGGCTGCGCCACGGTGCCTCTCGGCCATGGGGATTCCCTGAGCCTGCGGCTGCTTCAGGCCCATCTCGGCCTGGGCATGTCCTGCCGGCTGTTCACCGTGATGCGGGAGGAGCGGGGGCTGGCCTACGACGTGGGGGTGCACCTGCCGGCGCGCGCCGGTGCGGCGCCGTTCGTGCTGCACCTCTCCACCTCGGCGGATCGGGCCGCTGAGGCCACCAGCTGTTTGCTGGCCGAGTGGCGCCGGCTGCGGGAGCAACCCCTCAGCGATCGAGAGCTGGAGCTGGCGCTGGCCAAGTTTCGCGGCCAGGACGCCATGGGCAGGCAGACCTGCGCCCAGATCGCCGAACGGCAGGCCCTGGTGCTGAGCCAGGGATTGCCCGCGGACCATGTCGACCAGGCCTTGGCCCGTGCCGCCCAGCTGCGGCCCGCCGATCTGCAGGAGGCCGCCCAGCGCTGGTTGCGCCAGCCCCAGCTCAGCCTGGTGGGCCCATCGGACGCCCTGGCCGCCGCCGAGGCCGCCTGGCAGGCGGATCCCCTCAGTTCTCGCTGACCGCCACCAGATCGGCGGTATCGATGAGGAAGCTGCCGCGCCGGAAGCGCACTGCAACGCGTCCGAGGCTGCGCAGCTCCTGCACTTGACCCACCTCCTCGCGATCCACCAGATCCGGCGGCCGCAGCATCGGCATCGGTTCGGCGCTGCGCAGGTAGGGAATCCCATGGCGCAGCCGCACCGCTTGGCCGAGCCGCAACGCTGGCTCGGCGGCGGCGGAGGGCGGACCAGTCGCCTCGGCCCCTGGGAGCGGCCGGTCCGGCGTTGGGCCAGGCGGCTCCGCGGTGGCAGGCGAGCTGGAGGGTTCAGAGGAGCTCCCTGATTCAACCTCCGGGATGCGAGGGTCAGGGGGGCTCTGGCCGCTGGGGCTGGACATCACTCATGAGATTTGCTGGAGTCGACCGTATCGCGCGAGCGGATCTGGTGGCCGGTGGCGCCTTGCCTCGGTGGACGATCGGGCTGGGGCAGCAAGCTGCAGTCCATGGACGGGCGGTTCCCGAGCTTGCTCTTCAGGCACCATCGAATCGTGAGATCGCTGGGCAACTCAAACAATTGAATTGCACGGCACAAGAGTTGCTTTTCGTGTCAGGCCTCGCCGAGGGTTATCTCGACCCTCTCTTCGAGGATCAGGTTGTTTCGAGGTGTCCTTGATCAAGCTCGATTCGGAACTTTCAACCTGTCCATAAATTGATGGGAAAATTCGCGACAAAAAGCAGGCGCCAGGGGTGGCGGATCTGGTTTTGTGGCCGAGCTGGCCTGATGCCGCCATTCCGCCGCCACCCCGTGATCGGTGGCTGAGTGGGGCGGGCCGCCTCGCCGGGTCGGCCTCCGATGCCCCGGCGACCCGGGTTTCGCCCCAACGTCCGCAGCCCGTCTTGCGGTGCCGGGGCCCTGGCGAGGTGCGGTCCCTGGCCCAGCGCCAACTCTTCTCAGGCGCGCCCGGTTGTTGCAGGATGGGCGGCAGTTCTGCCCAGCGTGCTTGCGGACCCTTGCCATCTGGAGCGGCGCCATCGCCGGCCTGCTGCTGATCGTGGCCGGTGGCCTTGTTCCCGCCGCATTCCCCTTGCCCGCCACGCAAGGCTGGACCCTCCAGCCCCTCGGCATCACCCTGCAGGTGCCGGCCCTGTTGCTCACCGCCCTGATCGCCGGTCCCAGGAGCGCCATTCTGGCGGCCGTTGCCTATCTGAGCCTGGGCCTGTTTCAGCTGCCGGTGTTCCACGAAGGCGGAGGCATCGGTTACCTGCTGGATCCCGGCTTCGGCTACCTGGCAGGCTTTCTGCCCGCTGCCTGGGTCACCGGCCGGCTCGGGCGGCAATCCAACATGGAGGATCCCCTGGCTCTGGCGGGGGCCGCGGCGATCGGCTTGTTGCTGATCCAGCTCTGCGGTGCGGCGAACCTGCTGCTCGGAGGCCTGGCCCAGCGTTGGGATGGAGCGCTGCTGCCGCTCTTGCTGGGTTACAGCTTCGCCATCTTCCCGCAGCTGTTGCTCTGTTGCGCCGTGGGCAGCCTGGCCTGGCTGCTGCGGCGCCTTCTCCTGGTGGAGTCGTGAACGGGCGGTTCCATCCCGCCAGCCTGGCGTCCCTGGCCCTGGCAGCGCTGGTCGTGCTGATCGACCAGCTCAGCAAGATGCTGGCCCTGCGGCATCTACCCCTCGGTGTATCCATCCCATTTGTGCCCGGTTTGTTCCGACTGCAGCGGGTGGGCAACAGCGGCGCCGCCTTCAGCCTGCTGAGCGGCAACAACGCGGCGCTCAGCCTGCTCAGTGCGGCGATTTCCGTGGCGCTGGTCGTCTGGCTGCTGCGCCATGCGCCTCAATCCAGATGGCAGACCCTGGCGTTCGGTTTCCTGCTCGGCGGAGCGGCCGGCAACGGCCTTGATCGGCTGCGTTTGGGAGAAGTGGTCGATTTCCTTGAGTTGGTGCCGATCCACTTCCCGATTTTCAACTTGGCCGATGTGGCCATCAACCTGGCGGTGCTGTGCTTCGCCGTCGACATCCTGCGAACCCGTCAGCGCCGTGCCGACTCCTGAGTTCCTGCGGCGCCCTCTGCAGCGGCTCCTCTCGCTCGGGAGGGGCGGCGAGGCCCAGCTGCGGGTTGTCGGCGCCGGCCGGCCCCAGCCGCAACAGCTCATGGGCAGCTGCTACCGGATCGGCCGCGACCGCAATGCCGACATCGTGGTGGATGCGCCATCGGTCAGCCGTCGCCACGCCTTGCTGGAGCGCCACGGCGATCAATGGTTGTTGAGCGACTGCGGCGCCACCAATGGCCTCTGGTGCCGCGGCCAGCGGGTGCGCCAGGTGTTGCTCTGTCACGGCGACAGGGTGGCCTTGGCACCCGCCGCCCATGAGATCGAAGCGCCCGAGCTGGAGTTCCTGCGCCCTGCCGCGGCCCCGCTGCAGCGCCTGTTGCGGCCAGTCAGCCTTGCTGTGGCGCTGATTGCCGCCGCTGGCGGCGTGACGTTGATTGTGGCGCTGCTCCAGGTGCCGATCCGCGGCAACCTGGCCAGCGTGCGCGGGCCGATCGTGCTGTACGACCGCCAGCGGCGACCGGTGGCCTCGGCCGAAGACCGCCATCACCGCGAACTCAGCCAGCTTTCCAGCTTCGCGCCTGAGTTGGTCGACGCCCTGCTGGCCAGTGAAGACAGCCGCTTCTGGTGGCATCCGGGCGTGGATCCAGTCGGCACCGCCAGGGCCTTGGTGATGAACCTGATCGGCGGCCGCGTGCTGGAGGGTGGCAGCACCCTCACCCAGCAGCTGGCCCGCAGCCTGTACCCCGAGCAGGTGGGCCAAGGCGAGACCCTGGGACGCAAATGGCGGGAGCTGCTGGTGGCGCTGCAACTGGAGGCCCGCTTCAGCAAACGCGATCTGCTGCTGAGCTACATGAACCGCGTGTACCTCGGCGTGGGCTGGGGCTTTGAGGATGCCTCCCGCCACTACTTCGCCAAACCCGCCGCCAAGCTGAGTTTGGACGAAGCGGCCCTGCTGGTGGGCCTGCTGCCCTCCCCCAATGGCTTTGATCCCTGTCAGGCCCCAGACGCCGCCCTGGAATCGCGCAACCGGGTGCTGGCCAAGATGGTCGACAACGGTCGGCTCAGCCTGGATGAGGCCCGCGCCGCCCGGCGCCGCCCGATCGTGTTGGCGCCCAACGCCTGCCGCGGCTCCGCGCGTCGAGCCGTGCCCTACTACAGCGACCAGGTGCGGCAGGACCTGGCGTCGCTGGTGGGCCGGGACGTGGCCGACGAGGGCAACTTCCTGGTGGAAACCCACCTGGAGCCCTCCCTGCAGCAGCACCTGGAGCAGAAGCTGCGCGACTGGATCGACATCCACCGTGGCGCCGGCATCAGCCAGGGGGCGATCGTGCTGCTCGACAGCCGCAGCGGCGGCATCCTGGCGATCGCGGGCGGGCGGGACTACCGCCAAAGCCAGTTCAACCGCGCCAGCCAGGCGCTGCGTCAGCCCGGCAGCACCTTCAAGTTGATGACTTACCTCACCGCTCTGCGCCAGGGCCGTAGTTCGCGAGACAGCATCCGCTGCGACCCGTTGGATTGGCAGGGGCAGCACTTCGACAGCGGCTGCGGCGGGTCGCTGAGCCTGGGTCAGGCGTTGGCGATCAGCAGCAACACCGCGGCCCTGCGCCTGGCTCGCCAGGTGGGGCTGGATGCGGTGGTGCGCACCGCCCGCGACCTCGGCATCACCACACCCCTCAGCCCGGTGCCGGGCCTGGTGCTCGGTCAGAGCGAGGTCACCTTGCTGGAACTCACTGGCGCCTATGCGGCCATCGCCAACGACGGGCTCTGGCATGCCCCCACCACCATCCGCCAACTCACCGATGCCGAAACCTGCCAGCCCTCGGACACCCGCCAACGGGGCGGCAACAGCGGCTCCCCCGGCGGCTGCCGCGGCGCCGTGGCCCGCCTGGGCCGGGCCGGCCGTCAGGTGATTCCCAAGGCCACCGCCCGCACGATGCAGCAGATGCTGCGCGGAGTCGTCGAGGGCGGTACTGGCACGGCCGCCTGGGTGCGCGGCGGCGCCTACGGCAAGACCGGCACCACCAACGACGGCCGTGATCTGCTGTTCGTCGGCGGCCTGCCCAGCCGCCACTGGGTGATGGGCATCTGGCTCGGCAACGACAACAACGCTCCCACTCAGTCCACCAGCCGGCTGGCGGCGGCCCTGTGGGGCGAGATCATGCGCACCGCGCCTGGGGGCTGATGGCGCCCAAGCGCCTGTGGCTCTGGATCGGCCTCGGCTTCGCCGTCCTGATCCTGCTGTTGATGGTGCTGCAGCTGCTGACCCAGCTGCAATGGCAACTGAGCTACTGGCTGCCGGGCTGGTTGGTGGGGCCGATCCTGATCCTGATCCCCCTGGCCCTGGCGTTGGCCGTGATCCAGCTCGGCTGGCCCTGGTGGCGAGCCCTCCTGCGCGGCAAGGGCGCCCCCGGGCGTGACGCCGCCGCGGCAGCGCCGGCGCGCAACCGGCGCGAGGCGGCGGCCCGCAACCTGGAGGCGATCGACAGCACCCTGGATCGCATCCGTGATGCGGTCGAGCGGGAGGGATTGCGGCAGGAGCGGCAGCGCATGCAGCGGGAGCTGGAGCGGGGCGATCTGCTGATCGTGGTGTTCGGCAGCGGCTCCACTGGCAAAACCTCGCTGATCCGTGCCCTGCTGCGGGATCTGGTGGGGGAGGTGGGCGCTGCCATGGGTTCGACCCGCCAGGCGGAGCGCTATCGCCTGCGGTTGCGTGGCCTGCCCCGCGGCGTGTTGCTGGAAGACACTCCCGGCATCCTGGAGGCCGGGGAGGCAGGGCGCGATCGGGAGCAGGAGGCGCGCCAGCGGGCCGCCCGCGCCGACCTGCTGCTGCTGGTGGTGGATGGAGATCTTCGGGCTTCAGAGCTGCAGGTGCTGGAGGCGTTGGCCGGCTTGGGCAAGCGTCTGCTGCTGGTGCTCAACAAGTGCGATCTGCGCGGGGAACAGGAGGAGGCGCGCCTGCTGCAGCTGTTGCGGCGTCGCTGCGCCCATCTGTTGGCCGCCGAGGACGTGGTTCCCGCCAGCGCCGCCCCCCAGAGCGTGCCGTTGCCCGGAGGCCGGCCGCTGCAGCCGCCACCGGAGGTGGGCGCGCTGCTGCGGCGCATCGCCACCGTGCTGCATCAGGACGGCGAGGAGCTGATTGCCGACAACCTGCTGCTGCAATGCCGCCAACTGGGTGAGGCCAGCCGGGAGCTGTTGGATCGCCAGCGCCTGGCGGATGCCCAGGCGATCGTCGATCGCTTCGTCTGGATCGGCGCCGGGGTGGTGCTGGTCACGCCGCTGCCGGGGGTGGACCTGCTCGGCACCGCCGCGGTCAATGCCCAGATGGTGCTGGAGATCGGTCGCGTCTACGGCGTCACCTTGAGCCGCTCCAACGCCCAGGATCTAGCCCTCTCAGTAGGGCGCACCCTGGCTGGCCTCGGGCTGGTGAAGGGTGGGGTGAGCCTGTTGGGGGGTGCCCTGAGCCTGAGCCTTCCCACGCTGATCGTCAGTCGGGCCCTTCAGGCGGTGAGCGTGGCTTGGCTGACGCGCCTGGCCGGCCGCGGCTTCATCACCTACTTCCAACAGAACCAGGACTGGGGCGATGGCGGCCTGCAGGAGGTGCTCCAGCGTCAGTTTGAGCTGCAACGCCGGGATGGAGAGTTGCGCAGGTTTCTCGAAACAGCCATCAGGACTGTGGTGGAACCGCTGCGGCGTCAGGAGCGGAGCCTGCCACCACAACCGGGACCGCGCCGGCCAGGGCCTCCGGGGGCGGAGGCAACAAAGCGCCGCGACTATCCAAAAGGGTGATCAGCAGCAGATAGGCCACCCCGATCAGCACGGAGAGGGCCCCGGTGAGGATGGCCACCCAGCGGGCCCGGCTCGAACCCGGATCAGCCATCGGAGGTCTCCTGATCGAGACTGCGCAGGATCAGCTCGGCCAGCTGCCGCAAGTGGGATTCCCCGGTGTGGGGGTTGCCGAGCACCGCTTTGAGATGGTGCAAGCCCTGGTAGTGCGGTCGGGAGAGCATCAACTGGTGATCCAGCAGCAGCTGCCGGGTGCGGGCGCTCCAGGCGGCACAACCAGCCGCATCCGCTTGCTGAGGACGGAAGGCAAGCAGATGCAGCGGACCGCTGCGCAGCAGCAGCCTGTCGTCCGCGGCCAGCAACGCCTCCAGTTGGCGGCAGCGGCCACGGGCCGCTTGCAGCAGGTCATGGATGCCCTGCAGGCCGAGATGGCGCAGCCCCAACCAAAGCTTGAGCACCTCAGCCGGCCGGCTGCCCTGCAGGCCCGCTTCGCCGCCGTGGCCGCCGCCCCAGGAGGGCTCCATGTAGGGCAAACCCGTGCCGAAGGTCTGGCCCAGCCGAGCCGGTTCGGCGAGCAGCAGCAGCGACGAGGTCTTGGTGATCCCCAGCAGCTTCTGGGGGTTGACCGTCAGCGAATCGGCCAGCCCAAGGCCCGTGAGCTCCGCCGGCGGCTCGGGGAGCAGGCCGAAGACGGCCCCGATCGCCCCATCCACATGCAGCCAGAGTCCACGGGCGCGACAGAGGCTGGCCATCGCCGCCAGCGGATCGATGGCACCGCGCACCGTGGTGCCCGCAGTGGCCACCACGGCGAGCACCGGTCGCCCGGCCCGCTCCAAGGCCGAGAGGGTGGTTGTCAGGCCATCGACCCGCAGCGCGCCCCGCGCATCCACCGGCACGCGGATCAGGGAATCGGCTGGCAGCCCCATCACCACCAGCGCCTTCTGCAGCGAGACATGGGCATCCGCACTGCAGACCACGACCGCCCTGTTATCGCAGCCGAGACCGGCGTGGTGGCGAGCGGTGACCAAAGCCATCAGGTTGCTGAGGCTGCCGCCGCTGGCGGCCACGCCACCGGCCCCCGCCGGCAGCCCCAGGCTGGTGGCCAGCCAGGCGCAGAGGCTGCGCTCCAGGCGGCTGAGGCTGGGGGAGAGCTCCTCGGCCAGCAGGTTGTTGTTGATGCCGGCGCCGATCAGCTCGGCGGCGATGGAGGCCGAGAGGGGCGGCGGATCGAGATGGGCCAGGGCGCCGGGGTGGTGGGGGCGGTAGGCGCCTTCCATCACCTGCTGGAGGTCGGCCAGGAGCTGCTGGCGCGACAGGCCCTCGGACTGGGGTTCCGGGCTGGGCAGCACGCTCAGGGCCGGCAGGGGGGCGGCGCTGGCGGAGGCACCGATCCAGTCGCCCAACAGCCGCACGGCATCGCTCAGAAACCGTTCCAGCTGCGGGTCGCCGGGCAAGGGGCTGGCAAAGGGGGCCAGAGGGGGAGACGGATCGCCGCCGCCCTCGCCCCACGCCGCCACTGTGGGGGGGGGCGAGGGCTCATGGCCGGTGCCGGGAGCGGCAGGCTGCGGCCACAGCCGCTGGGCAGAGGGTCGGCTGGCCAACGACGATGCCGGAGATGAAGGCATTCTGCCCCCTGTCACCCATGACCCCTCCGGCCGGTCCGGCACCTCTGTCAGCCCCCGATCCTCTGGCCTGCTGGGAGATCTGGATGGCGCGGCTGTTGCGGCTGGCCGCGACGGTGGGTTCGGCGGGCGAAATCCCAGTGGCAGCCGTTGTGCTGGATCGGCAGGGCCACTGCGTTGGCTGGGGCAGCAATCGGCGCCATCACCAGGCGGATCCCCTGGGCCATGCCGAACTGGTGGCCCTGCGGCAGGCCGCCCTGGCGCGGCGCGATTGGCGCTTCAACGACTGCACGCTGCTGGTGACCCTGGAACCCTGTCCGATGTGCGCCGGAGCCTTGATCCAGGCCCGGGTGGGCACGGTGGTGTTCGCTGCCGCCGATCCCAAACGGGGAGGGCTGGGCGGCAGCCTGGACCTGGCCAACCATCGCAGTGCCCACCATCCCATGCGGGTGGTGGGCGGCGTGCGGGGGCAGGAAGCCGCACAGCAGCTGGAGCGCTGGTTTCGCGAGCGGCGGTCTGAACTCAGGCTGGCGAAGCGGCCATGACTCGATCGCCGGAACGGAAGGTCGGCAGTTCCGTCTCAAGGAGATTCAGCAGACGGTCAACGTTTTCGGCTGAGCTGTTGAATCCCATCAGTCCGATGCGCCAGACCTTGCCGGCCAGCTCGCCAAGGCCGCCGCCGATCTCGATGCCGTGCTGATCCAGGAGGTGGCGGCTGAAGGCCTTGCCGTCCACGCCTTCAGGAATGCGCACGGTGGTGAGCGTGGGGAGGCGCAACTCGGCGGGCACATGCAGCTCAAGGCCTAGTCGCTCCAGACCCTGCCAGAGCCGCTCGGCGTTGCGGCGATGCCGCGACCAGGCGTTGTCCAGCCCCTCATCGGCCAGCAGCCTCAGGGCTTCGCGCATGCCGAAGTTCATATTCACCGGGGCGGTGTGGTGATACACCCGATCACTGCCCCAGTATTTATTGAGCAGCGAAACATCCAGATACCAGTTGGGCACCTTGCCGCGGCGGGCCGCCAGCTTGGCTTCAGCACGAGGGCCCATGCTGAAGGGGCCGAGGCCAGGGGGGCAACTCAATCCCTTCTGGCTGCAGCTGTAGGCCAGATCCACCTGCCACTCATCAAGGAACAGGGGCACCGCCCCCAGGGACGTGACGGTATCCAGCAGCAGCAGGCAGTCGTAACGGCGACAGAGGGCGCCCACCCCCTCCATCGGCTGGCACACGCCTGTGGACGTCTCGGCGTGAACGATCGCCAACAAGGCCGGGCGATGCGAGATCAGGGCCTGCTCCAGCTCATCCAGTTGAAAGGCTTCGCCCCAGGGACGCTCGATCGTCACCACCTCGGCGCCGTAGCGGCCGGCCATATCGGCGAGGCGATGGCCGAAATAGCCTTTGATGGCGATCAGCACCTTGTCGCCGGGTTCCACCGTGTTGGCGATCGTGGCCTCCATCGCGGCGCTGCCCGTGCCGCTCATTGGCAGGGTCAGGCGGTTGTCGGTCTGCCAGGTGTAGCGCAGCAGTTCCTGCACCTCCCCCATCAATTCGATGTAAAGGGGGTCGAGGTGACCGATCGGTGTGCGGGCCAAGGCCTGCAGCACCGTGGGATGGGCGTTGGAGGGCCCAGGGCCGAGCAGCAGCCGATCGGGGGTGGCGATTGGTGCGAGCCGGAGCCTGTGGCGCTCGTTCACTGTGGGCAGGGTGGCGCTGACGGTCAAGACCCTTGGGCTAGCGGAGAGGTGGACAGGAGGTTAAGCAATGGCAGGCCTGAATCGCTCAGCGGGCGCGCACGTTGCGGGCGGCCAGGCCTTGGCAGAGGTGCAGGAACGGCGCGCGCACCAGCTCAAGAGCGGCTGGCTCAACGGTGCCCTCGGCCGCAAGCAGCTCAATCAGCACCTCCCCGAGCAAGGCGATGCCGCGAACGGTGGGACCTGTCGGTACTCCAAGGCTCTTGTAAGTGTCGTCGAGACCGTTGAGCACCCGCTCATCGAGGATGGTGGGATCGTCGGCGACGAGGGCGTAGCTGGCGTAGCGGAGGAAGTAATCGAGGTCGCGCAAACAGGCCGCCAGCCGCCGCGTGGTGTAAGCGTTCCCGCCGGGGAGCAGCAGTTCAGGGTTTTCCAGCCAGAGCCGCTGGGAGGCCTCCCGCACGATCGTTGCCGCTTCGCGGTTGATCAGCTCCACCGCAGCCAGCCGCAGGGATGCCTGGGAGTAAAAGCTGTCGATGCGCTCAATGGCGCCACGGTCGAAATAACGGCCGAGCTGGTCGTAGCGACCGATCAGGCCGCTGATGGCATCGCGCATGGACGGGACGGCAGGTCGTTCCTGGGCGGAAGCTAGCACTCAAGAACCGGCAAGACCCCAGTACCGAGCACCGTTCTCGCGAATCTGACAGAAACGGTTACGCGATGGCCAGGCGCCCGCGATCGGCGCTTCGGCCCAGGGGTGGCCAGGACGGCGGCGGTGGACGATCACCCAGGCCCCTGGCTGGACCACGGCAGGGCTGCGGAAGACTCGATCCCGCGGCCAGAGAAGCGACTGTTTCGTCGCAACCGCTACGGGAGGGATGTCGGTATCAAGGCGAACATTTAGCGCTGTGCCGGACTCCGGCCCCACGTCACCCCCTGTCCCCACGCCCCATGGCCAAGACCGCCCAGGACGTCCTGCGTCAGATCAAGGACGACGGCATCGACCTGATCGACCTCAAGTTCGTGGATCTGCACGGCAAGTGGCAGCATCTGACGGTTTGCAATGACCTGATCGATGAAGCCGCCTTCACGGAAGGTGTCGCCTTCGATGGGTCTTCGATCCGCGGCTGGAAGGCGATCAATGAGTCCGATATGGCGATGGTTCCCGATCCCAGCACCGCCTGGATCGACCCCTTCTACAGCCATAAAACCCTGAGCATGATCTGCTCGATCCAGGAGCCCCGCAGCGGCGAGCCCTACGGCCGTTGCCCAAGGGCCCTGGCCCAGAAAGCCCTCAACTTTCTCAACACCACCGGACTTGCCGATACGGCCTATTTCGGCCCTGAGCCCGAGTTCTTCATCTTCGATGATGTCCGCTACCGCAGCAGCAACGGGCTGAGCTTCTACAGCGTGGATTCGATCGAGGCTCCCTGGAACAACGACCGCATCGAAGAGGGCGGTAACCTGGCCTATAAAGTGCAGCTCAAAGAGGGTTACTTCCCCGTTGCCCCCAATGACACGTTGCAAGACATCCGTACAGAGATGTTGCTGACGATGGGATCCCTGGGGGTGCCGATCGAGAAGCAGCACCATGAAGTGGCCACCGCCCAGCATGAACTCGGCATCAAGTTCGCGGAATTGATCAGTGCTGCGGATAACGTGATGATCTACAAATATGTAGTGCGAAACATTGCCAAGAAATACGGTAAAACAGCCACGTTCATGCCGAAGCCGGTATTCGCCGACAATGGCAGTGGCATGCATGTGCACCAGAGCCTGTGGAAAGGCGGTCAACCGTTGTTCTTCGGTGAAGGCACCTATGCCAACCTCTCCCAGACGGCCCGTTGGTACATCGGTGGCCTGCTCAAGCACGCCCCCAGCGTCCTGGCCTTCACCAATCCCACCACCAACAGCTACAAGCGCCTGGGACCTGGCTTCGAGGCTCCGGTGAATCTGGTGTATTCCCAAGGCAACCGCTCCGCCGCCGTGCGCATCCCGCTGACCGGCCCCAATCCCAAGGCCAAGCGCCTGGAATTCCGCTCCGGCGATGCCCTGGCCAACCCTTATCTGAGCTTTGCGGCCATGCTGATGGCCGGCATTGACGGCATCCGCAATCAGATCGACCCTGGCGATGGCACCGATGTTGATCTGTTCGAGCTCTCCGCGGAGGAACTCTCGAAGATCTCCACGGTTCCGTCTTCACTGAATGGTGCCCTTGAGGCCCTTGATGCAGATAAGGATTACCTGTTGGCCGGCGGCGTGTTTACGGAGGATTTCATCAACAACTGGATTGCCCTCAAGTACGAGGAGGTGCAGCAACTGCGCCAGCGGCCCCATCCCCACGAGTTCACGATGTACTACGACGCTTGATCAGGCCGACTTCAGAGGAGCTGACGTGACCCTCCTGGCATGGTGATCACCTCGTCAGGACCGCCGCATCTCCCCAGCCAGATTGGTTGTCAGACCCGCCCGCGTCTCCCCCTTGGGGGCCGCGGGCTTTGTTGTGCCTCCCCACCCTGCCAATCCGAGGGCGTCCTGCCCAGCGGGCGAGACCGTTGCTATCGACAACGCTCCGAATCCGCCATGGAGCTGAACCGACCGGTGTCAGGGGCTCGTCTCCCTGGATTGGCGACGAATGACCGCTCTGCGCGTTGTCCAGGCTGGCCTGAAGGATCAGAGCCGCAGGGCCTCAGCGCTGCCGGGCCCGCATCTGTTGGATGGCGCTGTTGTGCAGCTGGCGCTCGTGGTCATGGCGCCTGGCCCAGGCCTGCTGTTGGGCGATGGCGTCGCGGTCGGCGGTGGGATCCGGGTGCTCGGTGATCTGGGCCAGCTCCGCCTGGTGCAGACGATTGGCCCGTTGGTGCTGCTGGGCCCAGGCCACAAATTCGGGAGCGGCAGAAGATTCGGAGCGTTTCGCGCTGGTCATGGTTGTATCCGTTGCTACAGAATTTATTGTGGCAGGTGGTGGGCTGGGCTGCTCCATCGCTTCACAGCTCTTCAGGGAGGCGATCGCCCTTGGCCTGCGGGTCGTGTCCTTGTGGGTCCTGTCCTGCTGGGTGGCAGTGTGAAATCCATCGGATCCGCTGGCAACGTCGAGGATGGCAGCGAACGCCGCGAGCGCCGGGAATCTGGCGTTGCCGCCGCCGTGCTGCTGCTGCCCTGGCTGTGAGATGGCTTCGCTCCCGAGCATGGAGGGCTCTCAGGCAGAGTTGAACGGCTCAGGTGCCGCTGCTGGCCAAGCGCTGCAGGATCCAGCCCAGCAGCAATCCAGCGCCTCCCCAGCGCAGCCCTTGCCAGAAGAGTTCAGCAGCTTGTCCCGGTGCCCTCAAGCCAATGGGCAGGGGATCGAGCAATCGCTGGGCCAGGGAGAGGCGCTGCTGACGCCGGCGTTCGCTGGCTTGGTCCCTGGCCCGGGCGGGGTGGGGCCCCTGGCGTGGACCCGCCAAGGTGAGCAGTGCCTCCAGATGGTGGAGGAGGCCGCTGGGGCGATGAGCCCGACGACGAATCCTGCGGTTCATCGCGTCAGGATGACGCCTCCCTCCCCCGCTCGTCCAGCCGTGGTCGCCGCAGCAACGCCCCCCTCCGATGGCCCGGTAGCCCCGGCCGAACCGGAGCGTTCCCCAAAGCCTCAACGCCTCTGGCCGGAGGGCAGCGCCGCTCTGGCGGAGCAACTGCATTGCCGTCTGGCGATCGGCGACCGGGACTGGCATGCCCTCAAGGCGCAGCGGTCGCGGCGGGCAGCGGAGCAACTGGCGGCGGCGCTGGTGGTGTTGCTGAGCGCCGATGGGCCCACCAGCTCGGCGGCCTCTCCGGCACGGGCCCAGGCCCTGGCCTTGGTGGAGCACGCGGCGGGCTGGCTGCGCGGCGAGATCAGCGATCCCGGCTGCCCCAGCCACGGCCGCTGAAGCGTTGCCGCCGCACCGCCAGTTGCAGGCGGTTGCCGCGGCGGCTCCAGCGCACGTCGTCGAAGCAATGGTGGATGAGGAAGAGCCCCCGGCCGCCGATCGCCTCCGGGCACTCGGGCAAGCCATGCTGCCGCTTTTGGGGGCAAAGCCCTTCACCCTCGTCCTGGACCTGCCAGATCAGCCAGCGCGGCGTCACGATGCGACGCACCCGCACGCATTTGGCGGGATCGCACCCATTGCCGTGGCGCACGGCATTGACGAGCGCCTCTTGCAGACCCAGTTGCAGGTCCGGCGGCGGCCCCTGCCCAAGGGGCTCCAACAGCAGCTCCACCAGTGGGGCGAGCTGCAGGGTGGAGGGGGTGATGAAATCGGCCCAGCGCAGCAGCTTCAACACCGAGGATGCGGAGCGTCAGGACCAGCTGAAAGCCTAGTTCCGCAAGGAGGCGGCGATGCGACGAGCCAGGGCGGGGTGCCGCAACAGCGCATCCATCAGACGCACCCCACGCAGCTGATTGATCAGCGGCATGTGCCCCTCCGGAGCCTCCAGCGACCAGGTAAATGAGCCGGGATAACGGGTCCAGACCCCATCCTGCTTCCAACCCAGGCGCGGCCAGAGACGTTCCCATTGGCCATCCACCGCCGCCAGGAGGCGGCCCTGGATCGAAAAGCCGAAGCGTCCGCGCGAGTAGGCCAGCCAGAGGCGGTCAAGGCTTTCGAGATCCACCGCCGGCATGGCGGCCACTTCGCTGAAGTACACATAGCCGCGCCGTTCGGCCGCGGAACCGGCCAGCTGGCGCAGGATGCTGGAGGTGAGCCGATCGGCCGCCTCGAAGTCCTGCAGCAACAGATGGCGCTGGAGTGGTGCGTAGTCGATGCCGGCAGCGCTGGCGACCGCCAGCCACCCCTCCGGATAGCGGGCCAGCAGGGCATCCCGGCCAGGGGGATCGGTTGCGATGAGGATCTGCAGCAGGCAGCCCCCTGTCCAGTCATCGGCGGTGGCGTCCAGGCTGTCGAGTCGCTCCTGGATCAAGGGCGCCAGCTCCTGCTGTCGTTGCACCACTTGGCGCAGGAGCGATTGGCGTTGGCGGGGTGCACTCGCCTCAAAGCGCTCCAGGAGTTGCTCGGGGCTGACGGTGCTGGAGACCGGGGGGCCGGAGAGCATGGCGAACGTTTGCGGGCACAAGCTGGATTGCGGCCCACTCTTACAGCCGCAAGGCCCTCCCGGGGGCTGATCCTTAGGATCAGGGTTTCGTCGATTGCCATGGCGGCCGCCATCCAGTTCTTCCGTGGAGTCGACGAGCCCGTCGTCCCCGACATCCGCCTCACCCGCTCCCGCGATGGCCGCACCGGTCAGGCCCTGTTCGTGTTTGAGGAGCCCGTGGCCCTGGCGCCGGAAACCATGGGAGACATCACCGGCATGTACATGGTCGACGAAGAAGGCGAGCTGGTGACCCGTGAGGTCAAGGCCCGTTTCGTGAATGGCAAGGCCTTCGCCTTGGAGGCCACGTACACCTGGAAATCAGGCGACGACTTCGAACGCTTCATGCGTTTCGCCCAGCGCTATGCCGATAGCCATGAGCTCGGCTTCTCCGGCCAGGCTGATGGAGCCGATGAAGCTGCCAGCGAGGATCAGGGTTGAGCTTCGGTCGCTGGCTGGGACTTGGCGCCCTGGTGGCGGCGCTGTTGCTGCTGTGGAGCCTGCGCGAAGCCATGCTGCTGATCTTCGCCGCCGTGGTGGTGGCAACCGCCTTGTGCACCATCGTCGGCAGGATTCGTGCAGTGCTGGGCTGTCGCCGCCGCTTGGCCCTGGCCCTGGCCCTGCTGGCGATCGTGCTGGTGGTTGGCGTGGGCGCCGCGGTGATCATTCCACCCTTCACCACCCAGTTCAGCCAGCTGATCAGCAAGTTGCCCCAGGCGGCCCACGCCTTGCTGAAGTTGTTGCAGGGCGGACTGCAGGGCGCTTCACGGATGCTCTACGGCAGCGATGACACCGCCCTGAACAGCCTCTGGGAGTCGCTCGGCCAACCTGCGGAGGGTGGCAATGCCCTTGCCACGGGACTTGGTGGCGCCCTGCGACTGGTGAATTTCGCCGGCAATGTGGGCGGCGCGCTGCTGAAGATTCTGTTTGTGCTGGCGGTGGCCCTGATGATCGCCGCCCAACCCCAGGCCTATCAGGAGGTGGCGTTGCTGCTCTGCCCCTCCTTCTATCGCCGACGCTTCAGGCAGGTGATCCTGCGTTGCGGCGAGGCCCTCAGCGCCTGGATGGTGGGGGTGTTGATCAGCTCCGTGTGCGTGGGAGCCATGGCCGCCATCGGGCTGACGCTGCTCGGCGTGAAGCTGGTGGCGGCCAACGCTGTGCTGGCTGGGGTGTTGAACATCATTCCCAATGTGGGCCCCACCCTGAGCACGCTGTTCCCGATGTCGGTGGCCTTGCTGGAGTCGCCCTGGAGAGCCTTGGCTGTGCTTGGGCTCTATGTGTTGATTCAGAACCTGGAGAGCTACGTGATCACCCCGTCAGTCATGCACCATCAACTGCAGCTGCTGCCAGGCCTCACCCTCACCGCCCAATTGTTATTCACCGTTGTGTTTGGTCCACTAGGTCTGTTGCTCGCTCTGCCGATGGCGGTGTGCCTGCAAGTACTGCTGCGGGATGTGCTCATCCACGACATCCTGGATAGCTGGAATCCCAGGCGGTTACTGCGATGAATGCCCGCACCTTGCTCGGCGCCCTGGCGCTGATCGTCTTCGCGCTCCTGGTCTGGGAATTGCGCTGGGTGTTGCTGGTGCTCTTCGGTGCCATTGTGCTGGCCGTTTCCCTCGATGTGCCCATCACCATGCTGAGGCGCTTCCTGCCGCTTCAGCGTCAGGCCGCTCTGATCCTGGTGGTGGTGGTGATCCTGGTCACCGGCGGCTGGGTGGGGCTGCAACTGCTGCCTGAGCTGCTGGAACAGATCCAGCAGCTGGTGGCTTTGGTGCCCCAGTTGAGCGTCCGCCTGACTGAGCTGCTGCGCCAGCAGCCGGCGCTCGCCGACCTGGAGCACCAACTTCTTGCCGGTAACATGCTGGATCGGTTGCAACCCTTGGGGGTCCAGGTGTTGGGGGTCGCGGGAGGGGCCGCCAACCTCAGTGTGCAGCTGATGCTGATAGCTCTGTTGGCCGTGCTGCTGGCGTTGGATCCCCGCAGCCATCAACGCCTGCTGGTGGCGGCCACCCCCAGCTTCTACCGGCCCCGGATGCGGCTGCTGCTGGGCGAGTGCCGCGAGGCGCTGGGGGGCTGGCTCGCCGGGATGACCGTGTCAGCGGTCACGGTGTTTCTAACCACCTGGTTAGGCCTGCACCTGCTGGGAGTGCCGCTGGCGCTGCTGAGCTCCCTGGTGTGCGGAGTGCTGACCTTTGTGCCAACGATCGGGCCGACGGCCGCCACCTTGCTGCCGCTGGCGGTGGCCTTGCTGATGTCTCCTGAGAAGGTGTTGCAGGTCCTTGTGCTGCGGCTGGTGTTGCAGAACGTCGAGGCCTTTATCCTCACCCCGCTGCTGTTGAGCCGCACGGTGAACCTGCTTCCCACCGTGTCGCTGATGGCTCAGTTGAGCCTTGGAGCGCTGCTGGGGCTGCCGGGCCTGCTGCTGGCTTTGCCACTGGTGGTGGTGCTGCAGGTGCTGGGCCAGGAAGTGCTCGTGCACGACATCATGGATCGCTGGAGTCCTGTGCCTTCACCTGTTGCCACTCCAGAGGAGTAACGTTGAGGCTGATGCGTTCCTCTCTCTCTCTCTCCCCCTGCATAGTGAGAACCTGGGCAACTCGAAGGATTCTGCACATCAGGCCTATTTGAACGTTCACCCATGCAGTGGATCACGAATGCTGTTGGCCTGGGCTCCACCCGTCGCTTCACAGCGCAGCAGGCGCTAGCCAGGTTGGAGAACCATGCCGGTCTCAACGCCGGCGATAGCGCCGCCAAAGCGACCTCTGGAGCACCAGGATTGTTATCGCCAAAGGATGGGAGGAGATGGCCTGAAGGAAGCTGGTGAGGGTGAAGTGATCGATCAGCAGCAAGATCTCCACTCGCAGATCCAGCAGGCTCAGCAGCAGCAGCAGCAGGGGGATCAGCGAAGCAACAGGGTTCGAAGGGCGTGAGCTGCTAACCCCTGCCGACTCAATCCGGCGGTTCAGGGGAACAGCCTGACCCTGGGAGGATCCTTCGACATTCATCGCTTCGACAGCACGGGTAACAAGGTTGGAGCGAGTCCGATGCTTGACCAGCTGCCCACCAAGATGCCAACCGTGAGGGCAACGGCGAACCAAAATAGGCTACTACCCCCAAAAAAGATCAGCCCAAGCAGCGGCAAGACCGTGGTGAGAGAGGTGTAAAGCGAGCGGGTGAGGGTTGCGTCCACAGCCACATCAACCTGATCACTGATTGGCAGCTGAGCGAGGTTTTTGCGTTGTTCACGAATGCGGTCATAAACCACCACCGTGTCGGTCACCGAATAACCGGCCACAGTGATCAGGGAGACGGCGAACAGGGAATCCACCTCTACACCAAGACCCAAGCCAAGCCAGGCGAAGACCCCGCATGTGATCAATACATCGTGGGCCAGGCAGAGCAGGGCGAGGAACGCAAACACGCCGCTATACATAAAGCTGATGTAAATCGCGATCGCCCCAAAGCTGACCAGAAGCGAAACAATGCTGCTGGTCAACAGCTGGCTGCCCAGCGTGGGACCAATCGTATTGACGGAGGTCCCCCGGGTCTCGAGCGGTCCATAGGCTTCACCCAGCGCCTGAATGACCCTCCTGCCCTGGTCAGGGCTGAGGGCCGGCAGCCGCAGCACGAGCGATCGGCCTCCATCAAGCACCTGCACGGTGGAGGAATCGAGCCGGGGTGCCAACCCTTCTTTTTCAGCGGGCAGGTTGATGCTGCTCAGGCGCTCTTTCACCTGTGGGGCAGACAGGGCTGAACAGGGACCGGAGCAAGCCCGTTCCAGCTGGATCTGGGTGCCTCCGGTGAAATCCAGGCCAGGCTTCAACGGTGCGCCAATGGCCGGGTTGGTCCAGCAGAGCGCGAGCCCGACCACACTCAAGAGGGTTGCCAGGGCGGAACCCACCCAGGCCAGGCGCCGATGGCGGTTGATGCGGAAACGAGGTTGGGGAGGGGTGATCACTGGGGAAGCGGAGAACCTCAAGCAGCCCTGGCGGGCAGCTCACGGGAGGGGATGAAATAGGTGGGCTGGCGCAGGCCTGGATAGGTCATCAGCAGCCGCAGCAGGGTGCGGGTGCAGGTGAGCGCTGTGAACAAGCTCAGCAGCAGGCCGATCGCCAGGGTGACAGCGAATCCCTTCACCAGGCCCGTACCCAGGAAGAACAACGCCGCACAGCTGATCAGGCCCGTGACATGGCCATCAAGAATGGAGGAAAAGGCCAAGGCAAAACCTGTATCAATCGACCGGATCAAAGTGTTGCCAGAGCGCAACTCCTCCTTCACACGCTCGAAGATCAGCACATTCGCATCCACGGCCATACCAATGGAAAGGATGAAACCGGCGATGCCGGGGAGGGTGAGGGTCACCGGGATCAGGGAGTAGATCGCCAGGTTGAAGAGGGCATAGAGGCTCAAGGCCAGCACGGACACGATTCCTGGCAAGCGGTAGACAATCACCATGAACAACGCCACCAAAGCCAGGCCGGCCAATGCCGCCGCCAGGCTGGTGCGGATGTTCTCAGCGCCAAGGGAGGGGCCAATGGTGCGCACTTCAACGATTTTGACGGGCAATGGCAGGGAGCCGCCACGCAGCTGGACTTCCAGATCGCGGGCTTCCTCAGCAGTGAAGTTGCCCGTGATCGTGGCGGCCCCGCCGGTGATGCCTGCCGCTTTGAACTCAGGCCCCACAGTGGCCTCGCTGATCGAGCGCCCATCCAGCACGATGCCAAGCAGGCGGCCGGTTCCGGCGATCGACTGGGTGAGCTGGGCGAATTTCTCGCCGCCCTCGCGGCTGAAGCCGAGGGTGACGTCCCACTGCACGCCATTGGTCGCCTGCTGGCGGCCGGCATTGGTGAGATCCTTGCCGCTCAGTTCGCTGGGACCGAAAAGGGTGACGATGCGCCGGTTGGTTTCGTCGCGCAGGAGTTCCAGCTGATCGGTTTCACTGCTGCCCGGGGGCACGGTGAGCCCCAAACCTGTCAAGGCCTTGCGGAGATCCGCGGCGCTGAGCTCCTGGGGTTTGGGGGCTTCCGGTGAATCAGGGTTGACCAATTTGCGCGGCTGCTTCGCGGCCAGGATCGCTTCCACTTGACGCTTGAGCGGCAGCAGACCCTTCATCTCCTCCTCGGTGCCGGGCCGCTGGGCGCGGAATTCGAGCAGGGCCGTGCTGCCGAGAACTTTGGCGGCGCGGGTGGGGTCCTGTTCACCGGGGAGCTGAAGCACCAGCTGGTTGTCGCCCACGGTTTGCAGGGTGGATTCGGCGACGCCCAGCCCGTTGATGCGCCGTTCCAGCACATCTTTCACCGCTTCGAGCTGGTCGTGCTCCACACGGGTGATGGCGCCGGCGGGCATCACCTGGAGTGTGAGCTGGCTGCCTCCACTGAGGTCGAGCCCCAGGCGTAGCCCATAGGTTGCGAGCAGCGCGGCGGCGGAGATTGCCAGCGCCAGAATCAGGGCGAGCCACCCCTGTTGACGTGCCATCGGATTCAGAGGGTGCCCTGACAGAGCTGCTGGGCGGCCGTCACGATCTGATGGGGCTGAATGATCGTGAGGTTTTCCAGTTTGCCGTTGTAAGGAGTCGGGATGTCCTGGGAGGAGAGCCGCACCGGACGAGCGTCGAGTTCGTCAAAGCAGTGTTCGGTGATCAGGGCCAACAGTTCAGCGCCGATGCCTCCGGTCTTCATGCATTCCTCCACGACCAACACTTTGTGGGTTTTGCGGATTGAGCGGGTGATCGACTCGAGATCAAATGGTTTGAGGCTGATCAGATCGATCAGCTCAACATCCACCCCTTCCTGCTCAAGCTTCTCAACCGCCTTGATGCAATGGTGCCGCATGCGGGAGTAGGTGAGAATGGTGATGTCCTTGCCCTCTCGGACCACTTCGGCGCGATCGAGCGCGCAGATATAATCACCCTCGGGGATTTCCTCGCTGAGATTGTAGAGCAAAACATGCTCAAAGAACAGTACGGGATTGTTGTCGCGGATTGCGGCTTTCATCAAGCCCTTGGCATTGGTGGGGGTGCTCACGGCCACAATCTTGATGCCGGGCACGGCATGAAAGTAAGCCTCCAATCGTTGACTGTGTTCGGCACCGAGTTGCCGACCTACTCCTCCTGGGCCTCGCACCACTGCGGGAATGGTGAAATTGCCGCCACTGGTGTAGCGGAGCATGCCCATGTTGTTGGAAATCTGATTAAATGCCAACAGCAGGAAGCCCATGTTCATCCCTTCCACAATCGGTCGTAGCCCGGTCATCGCTGCGCCAACAGCCATTCCAGTGAAGCTGTTCTCGGCGATAGGTGTATCTAGAACGCGAAGTTCACCATATTTATTGTAAAGATCTTTGGTGACCTTGTAGGAGCCGCCGTATTGCCCCACATCCTCCCCCATGACGCAGACCATCGGATCGCGCTCCATCTCTTCATCGATGGCCTCACGCAGGGCATTGAACAGCAGGGTTTCGGCCACGGGGCGAGGCGGGGCTCAGTGTGCCCGCCAACCTATCTCAGCCCCCGGCGGCAAAGGTGCTCAGCAGCAGCACCGACAGCAGCATCCCCTGCAGCAGCAGCACCACGAGCAAGCCGAGATCGTGGGGGGTCATGACTGGGGGGGGACGAACCAGGAAACCAACCTAGGCAGATCGGGGCGGATCGGCAGCGGAGCCGGGCAGCAGGCTGCGCACGAACACCAGCAGCAGCCCCAGGCCGATGAAGGCAAAGCTGAAGGTGGCCAGGAAGCACATGCCAACGATCAGGGTCTTCAGGGCGGTGGCGATGCTCTGGGCGATCGCCGCCTCGTAGTGGGGAGGGTGGGCGACGTAGTAGCCCACCACCCGGCGGCTCATGGTCAGGCAGAGGGTCGCCAGAGCCAACGCCGTCAGAGCGCCGCTCAGGAAGCTGAGTGGCCCTTTGCGAGGCGCCTCCGTCGCCAGCGTGTCGGTGACCATCTCGCCGGTGTTCGGCTGACTCTCGGGTCGATCCATCGCCTTTCCCTGGATCACCCCAGGCTGGCATCGCCGTGCTCCTGGGGCAAAACGAAGGGTCTTGAGCAGCGCTGGGCTCCAGGTCAGGAGACCGCCCCAACGCGACTGCTTCAGCCCGGGATGAACGCTTGAGCCCAACCTGAACGCTTGAGCCCGGCGTGAACGTTTCCGCAAGGTCGGGACGACGGACTGCCGTGAGGTCGCCATTCAGGCCGTGGCAGTCGGAGTCACGCGTCAACCCCGGCCCTGGATCGGGCTGCTGGCGATGCGCCCCTAAGCCAGGCTGGCCCTGGGTAGCAGCCGTCCGCTGCTCGCCTCGCAACGACAGCACCAGGCCTCGAAACCAGCTGCCGCCAAGTCCGCTCCCAACTGATCTCGAGCGGCGGCGGCGGCGGCCGGCGTGGCGAAGAGGCCGAACAGACTGGGGCCGGAGCCGCTCATCGCAGCCGCCAGGACGCCATCGGCGCCGCGCAGCAACCGCAGCCCCGCCGCAACACTGGCCACCTCCGGCTCCACCACCGCCTGCAGGTCATTGCGCAGCGGCGGCAGGGGCCGCTCTCCCCGCAACGCCGCCAGCAGTGCCCCCTGGCGGAGTGCCTGGCGGCGCTGCTCGAAGTCGCTCTCGCTGCTGAGGTAAAAATCGCCGCGATGCTCGCGGCAACGCTCATAGGCCCAGGGTGTGGACACCTGCACATCCGGATGCTTGATCAGCAGAACGCCGAATCCGGGGGCCTCCAGCCCAGCCTGCGGGGCCTCCAGCCGTTCACCCCGCCCGAAACAGAAGCGCGTCCCCCCCTCTAAGCAGAAGGGCACATCCGAGCCCAGGCTGGTGGCCAGCTGATGCAGATCGGCGTCGTCGCAGGGGAGTCGCCAGAACTGGCGCAAGCCGATCAGGGCGGCTGCGGCGTCGCTGGATCCACCGGCCAGGCCGGCACCGATCGGGATGCGCTTGACCAGCTCCAGATCCGCGCCCGGGAGTTGCGAGGTCCCCTGGCCAGCAGCCCAGTCTCGCAGGGCTTGGGCGGCCCGCAAAATGAGATTGTCATCGCCAACGCTCAGGTCGGCGCGATCGCAGCTCAGCTTGACCGCCGCATCGGCGCGGGGGCGGATGCTCAGCTGATCGGCCAGATCGAGGCTCTGCATCACCATGGCCAGCTCGTGGAAGCCGTCGGATCGCAGCCCCAGCACCTCCAGGTGCAGGTTGATCTTGGCGGGCGCCAGCACGCACAGCTCCGCCGGGTCAGCGGGTGCCTCCTCCTGGGCGGATGTGATCCGGAGCTGGCGCGGCGCCAAGGGTTCCGGCTGGAATCGTGGCTCTGGCGATGGCTGGGGCGGGGATGCGGAAGGGCTCAAGCCTGATCGGGATCGCTAGGCTTCCCATCCTGCGCTGGCAGCGCGTCGGCCAGCAGCTGTTCGGCGGGCAGCACATCGGTCGGGAGGGCTGCGGAGCGGGTCAGGGCCGCCTCCAGGGCGAGCCAGCGCTCCAGTGGCAGATCCTGAGGTCTGAGGCTCAGGTCCACTCCGGCGGCGGCGGCCACCGCCTCCAGGCGATCCGCGGGGAGCAGCCCCGCCAGGGTGTTGCGCAGCATCTTGCGGCGGGCTGCGAAGCAGCGGCGCAACAGCTGATCGAGCTGGCGGGCCCGCTCCGGCGCCAGCCGCTCCGCCGCCGACAGAGGCTCCAGCACAACCACTTCCGACATCACCTTGGGAGGTGGCCGGAAGCTGCGGGGCGGCACGACACACACGGGCTGGCAACGGGCCAGCAGGGCCATGCGCAACGTCAACGCCGAGAAGGCCGACTGTCCGGCGCTGGCCGTGAGCCGCTGACCCACCTCTTGTTGCACCAGCAGCACCAGGCGGCGGAAGGGTTGGGCTGGGGGCTGATCCAGCCGGCCCACCAGCCGCTCCAGCAGGGGGCCGGTGATGTTGTAAGGAATATTGGCGACCACTTTGTCGGGGAGGTGGCCCGAGGGCGTGAGCAGCGGAACCTTGAGGGCATCACCCTCGAGCAGCAGAAAGCGGGGGTTGGCGCCGAAGCGCTGCCGCAGACCCGCCGCCAGATCGCGATCGAGTTCCACCGCCACCAGCCCTGCCGCCGGGCTGTCCAGCAAGCGCTCGGTCAGCACGCCGCGGCCCGGGCCCACCTCCAGCAGCCATTCGCCGGGCTGGATCGCGGCCGCCGCCACGATCCGCTCCAGCACCTGGGGATCCACCAGCCAGTGCTGGCCGAAGCGCTTGCGGGGCCGGTGACCGGAGAAAGCCATCGCCGCGATGCCATTGCCTCCAGCCTGCCCGCTGGCCCGCCCCGGCGCGCTCACAATTCGGGGAGATCGCTCTCTCTGCCACCCCAGAATCCATGATCGTTGTTGACGTCCCGCGTTTGCTGTTGATCGCGGCGCTGGTGGGCCTGATGGCCCCAATGCCCAGCCGCGCCGGCAGCTCCACCGCCGAATCGGTGTGGGATCGCCGCAATGCCAGGGCCCGGGCGATGGAGCAGGTGCCCCGGGGGGCGCTGATCACCGGGCAGCGCTGCATGGAGATCGGCATGCGCGGCAACGAGGAGCGCTATCGCTGCACGGTCTGGTACACCGTTCCAGCCGCGAATACGCCCCCCCCGGCGCCCTCTCCCCAGCCCTGATCCCCCTGCGCCACGACGCCTGTTCAGGGCTCGTCACGGCAGGAGCCGACTCTTGGCCTGCATTTCTGATTGCTCGCCCCGCTGGCAGAGAGCTGTTGACCAGCGCTGCCAGCCCGCTGACCCGGACCATCAACCGAGAAGCCTCACCCATCTCACCGTCCCGCGGGCCGGCGGCAATGGCACCAGAGCAGCCACCACCTCCACGCTGGCTTCACCCCACTCGGGGTGCTCCGCAAGCCAGCAATTGCCGCAACGCGCCAGCCGCCGCCGCTTGAGCGGTCCGAGGGCGCCCAGGCCGTGACCATCGGGCCCAGCGCGGCGCCGGCCTTTGACCTCCACCAGCAAGAGCCGTTTCGGCTTGGCCAGCACGAGGTCGAGCTCCCCCCAGCGGCAGCGCCAATTGCGGTCCTGCAGTTGCCAGCCCCGCTCCCGCAGCAGGCGCAGAGCGCGCTGTTCCGCCCAGCCGCCGGAGCGCTGGCATCCAGTCCGGCCCATGGGCAACAACGTGGTGGCTCGGTCATCAGGGTTCCCCAGCCCGTTCTTCCGGGAAGAGCTCGCCCGGTTGCCACTCTCGACGGTGATGCTTGCCGGGTGGTGGTTTTGACGGTGATTCATGCGGCAGAGATCTTTGCCGCGCCATCCCGCTCTGTGGGACCCGGCTCGCGACGCATCACGGTGCGCTGATCCGGAACGAGGCGATCACGTCGACGCCCATGAGATCCAGACGGTGCGGATCGTGCACCTTGGGTGAAGCCCTCCGCCATGACCAAGGCCAGTCGTTGGCGTCTGGACACGCGCCTGAAGGCCTTGACAGACCCCGAGGGCCCTCGGGGTCCCTAGGTTGACCACAGTTCTGACGCGCTGATGGCTCCCTGCTCGCTCCGTCCGATCCAGCCCCAGCGCCATCGGCATCAGCGGCTACGGCAGTGGCTGTTCGTTTGGCTGCTGCCCTTGTTGCTGTTGCTTGGGGCTGACTCAGCCCAGGCGGCGATGGATTACGCCAAGCAGGTGCTGATCGGCGCCGATTTCCATGGGGCCGATTTGCGCGAGGTGACCTTCAGCCTCACCAACCTGCGTGAGGCCAATCTCTCGGGAGCCGACCTGCGCGGCGCCAGCCTGTTCGGCGCCAAGCTCCAGGACGCGGATCTGCATGACGCCGACCTGCGCGGCGCCACGCTGGACTCGGCGGTGTTCGACGGCACGGATTTGCGCCAGGCGCGCCTCGAAGATGCCTTTGCGTTCAACACCCGCTTCATCGATGTGCGCATCGATGGCGCTGATTTCACCAACGTGAGCCTGCGACCCGATGTGTTGCGCAGCCTCTGTGAGATCGCCAGCGGCAGCAACCTCAGCAGCGGCCGCGACACCCTTGCCACCCTTGACTGCCCCTGAGATGAGTCTCGATCCCCGCAGCCGCGAACGGCTTGAGGCTCTGGGGCGCAGCTTGCCACAGAAGCTGCCTGCGCCCCAGCAAGCCAAGCCCCCGCTGCTGACCAGCCCGGCAGCCGGTCGTCATCGCCTTGAAACCGAACAGGACCCCGAAGCTCTGTTCCGGGAGCTGATCGGCGCCAGCACCGATGGAACTGTTCCGAGCCATCTTTTGGAGCGTTTGCGGGAGTTGGAGGCGGCGCGTCCTCAAGAGTCGCGGGACTGGACGGGGGCTGCTGGCGGGCCGGCGGCGCGGAGATCCGCTTCCGATGGCCGCACGACGCCCGCGGTCGGAGCCTCAGCTGCGACCGGCGGGCCATCACGCCGGGCCAGCCAGACCGCCCGAGCCACTCCGCCACGGGGACCGCGCCTCGACCCAGAGCAGCAAGCCCTGTACAGCGACTTCGATCAGCTGTTGCGGGAAGCCGATCCTGACGATTGAGTTCTCTAGCGCTTCAGGGTTCCCGGCATCCCGGTTCCGCGCAGGGCCTGGGAAGTCCATGGTTGGACATCCCGGGGTCGCTCGCTTGCCTTCCGGCCGCGCCGATCCCCTGCCCGAACCTGGTTGGTCGACATCTTGAAGAGTTTTGCAGTTGGACTTGCCACAGGATGTTCAACGTCGATGGCTCCCTCGGACTCGCTGTTCGGGTCGACGGATCACAACAGACCCCCCTTCATGATCGATGCACCACCCCAGCGCAGAGCGCTTGCGAACTTGATGCGCTTTTTGGGGCCTGAATTGTCAGGGTTGGCTCACAGACTTGCGCTCACTTGAGGCCTCTCGCCCCGCTTTCATCCTTGATGCGCTTACACCCTCAATAGATTCGGCCAAGACGTTTTTCAGTTGGCCATGCGGCAAAATGCGGGTCGCGTGACCGGCCTGAATGTGTTCCCCACGGCCCTTGGATCAGCGGGGGTGGTTGCCTTGCGTCGATCCTGCTATGGTTGATGCAGACTGGACGTTCGTCCGGAGCCGCAGGATTACTTCGCACACCATGAATGCTTCTTTGAGTCGGCCACTCCCTGTCATTGTATTGGCGACAGCAGGATTTGGATTCTTCGCTTTCTCCATCACGGCATCCCCTGTCCATGCAGGTTTTGTCAGAGTCAACGCGGGAGTTGATTCGAACAAGCTCTATGAAGTATTCCGCTCTGATGCACCCATAACCTGGTCGACTGCCCGTCAAATTGCGGGCGATGTTTCTTTTGGAAAACTCGTCTCAATTGAAAGTCAAAGAGAAAATTTGTTTGTTTCGAGTCTAATTAAAGATTCTTCACTTTGGGTGGATTCCAGGTCACCTAGTGGAAATTTTATTGGACCCTACATAGGTCTATCCAAAACTTCAGGAAGCACTAATCCTGCATCTGGTTGGGTCTGGCAAAACGGAAAACCCCTTTCCTATTCCAATTGGTTTTTTAATCAGCCTGATGGCGCTAACGGAGATAATGTTGGTTTATTTTATAATGGTTTCAACAAAGCTACTCCTGACTCCACTTGGGGTGACGTCTTCAACGGTACATCGCTTACGACTGGACCTGGTTCACCTGGACGCAATCCTTACCTTTCCAGATCGTTTGTCGTCGAGTCTCCCTTCCCTCAGTCGTCAACCGTCAAGGTCAAGACAGGAGCTTTAAACGGTATTCGCTATGACGTTTACCGTAGTGGTACTCCAATTACTTGGACGGGAGCAAAAGCATACGCTGAAAGCGTTTTGAAAGTCAAACTTGCCTCCATTCGAGACGCAGCTACCAATCAGCTCATTTCTTCGCTGATTGGCGATCCGTCACTTTGGCGTAATGTAGGCACAACAAGTCCGAACTACATTGGACCCTACATTGGCTTACAGCAAGCCCCTGGTAGCTCCGAGCCTAATGGAGGATGGATTTGGCAAGATGGCACTAGTATTTCCTCCTATCAAAATTGGTTCTTCAACCAGCCTGATAACCAAAACGGTGATAATGTAGGCATATTTTATAATGGAGCTTCAACGGCGTTGCCCAATTCTCAATGGGGTGATGTTTTTGATGGCGCAAGACTGCCCTCTGGTCCAGGAGCCTGGTCCCCAAACCCTTTCCTGGCTAATTCTTTTGTCGTTCAATATGAGGATATGGTCATGTCACCCTCTTCTAATGTCCCCGGGCCACTTCCGCTCATGGGCGCACTGGCGGGCTACCGCTGGTCCAGGAGCCTGCGCAGGAGGTCCAGAGCTGTTGCTTCAAAATTAACTCTGAAGATCCATAAATAAACAGATTCTTGTCTTATATTTGCCGGAAGTTCTTAACTAGATTCCCAAGATAAGCGCAGGTCTTGAGGGGCTTTTCAGTGAAGATCTGAACGTCTTTTAGAGCCCTTTAAATAAGTTTCACTGTGTCCGAAATACTTCTAATCTGTATTTTATTTAACGACTACATATCACTTTTACATATACTCTGGCGTGATTGCCTTTATCGGTTTGTCCACTTCTATTGAGTGGTTAGGCCGCTAATTCAAGCAGCTGAGCTTCCGCATCATTGACCTGGAGCAATCGTTCCAGCTTCTGTGATTTACAGTGTGGCTTTCCTAACCGTAGCTCTCAAGGCCCACGGAGTTGTTCTTCCAAGCTAGACAGATGAGGCGCAAGCGTTTAGATTTTTTAAGTTTATTGTGTTCAAGTGTGGCTGCGGATGATTTCTGAAATGACAGGTGTCAGGCCACTGAGAACTCAGGTTGGTCATCTACTGCTCCTAACATGCTTGACTTTGTTTCTGGTCAACATCGTCCCAGGTATAGCAAAAGCACGTGTTAACAGAGTCACGTCTGGCATTCACCGTGAAAAGCTGTATGAAGTGTATCAAAGTGATCAATTAATCCGCTGGTCAGACGCTCGTGATTATGCTGGCAGCCAATTGTTTGCTAAACTTGTTTCCATCAACGATCCCACTGAAAACCGATATATCTCATCCTTAATTGTTCATCCATCTCTCTGGGTTGACTCTAATAGTCCTCCTGGCAATCTGATTGGCCCATACATCGGTTTACGTCAGCTTTCCGGTAGTTCTGAGCCAGAAGGTGGCTGGCGCTGGGAAAATGGAACACCCATGGGCACCTATTCCTATTGGTTCTTCAACCAGCCAGACAACTATAACGATGATAATGCTGGTTTGTTCTATAATGGGTATGCAGGGGCGACCATTGATTCTCAATGGGGTGATGTTCTTGACAGTTGGACTATTACCACGGGTCCATATGCACCAGGCCCCAATCCTTTTCTTGCTAACTCATTTGTTGTCGAGTATCCTTTTCCAGAGTCAGCAACTGTCAAGGTTGCCTCAGGTGCTCTCAATGGTATCCTTTATGAAGTCTATCGACATTATCGCCCATTCACTTACTCTCAAGCACAAGTTTATGCGCGCGATGTTCTCGGCGTTCAGCTTGCTGTGATTCACGACGCTGAGCAAAATGCTTTCCTCTCTTCTCTCATCAGTGACGCTTCTTTGTGGACTGATTCGGGGAGCCCTGCTAATAACTTCATCGGCCCCTACATTGGCCTTTATCAACTGCCTGGTAGCACTGAGCCCTCTGGAGGGTGGTATTGGGAAGATGGCGCACAACTTGATAACGGCTATATGAATTGGTTTTCCAATCAACCAGATAATTACAACGGTGACAATGTGGGTGTCTTTTATAATGCCTTCGATAAGGCTGTGGTTGACTCAAAGTGGGGCGATGTTGTTAACAGTTGGACAATTTCTACCGGCCCCTATGCACCAGGACCTAATCCATTTCTGTCGAAATCTTTCATCACGCAAAGGCCATTCAACGGCCTTCGCTCTGATGTTCCAGGGCCTCTGTCGATTCTGGGATCTTTTGCTGGCTGTGGTTGGTCTAGACACCTTCGCGATCGCTGTAGGACTTTGCGACGGAACTCAGCCTCAGTGGTTCATTCATCTAGCATGACACCTGAATGAGTTAAGCCTGCAGTTGATGTGGGGAAGCCCTGGAAAACCCCCATCTTTCCCGTGCAACAATGATCGTGTAATCCCAGAAGCGCAGCGGCATGAAGGGCTACATGTAACTCGGTTGTTACTTCTCTTCGAGACGGCTACGCCTATCCCCAAGGCTTCGCCCACGGTGATGACGAGTAGGCCATCGCTAAAAACCGCACCAAGTGCCAGCCTGTGTTGGCCGAAAGGGAAAAGCTCTTGCCCAAGCAGGCGTTGATTGAACTGATCGCATCTCACAACTCCAAGACCAGCTGTCAGGGTAGTTGGCACACCTATCCCGCTGGAGACATAGCCCTTGGCTTCCGCGAAGCTGTTGCCGAGGATTCAGTGGCTCCAGCAGTGGCACGACCTGAGTGATCCTGTGTGATGGAGGATGCGCCGAATCGAAGTGCAGGAGACACTAAAATACGATAAAAGAGAGAGAGCCGAAGATGCACCAAACCAAGGTCGGCGCGGATTGCCGCCATTCAATGCCCTTCGATTCCAGCCATCTTGATCGTCGCAAAGCAGCAAGTTGCTCCAATCATCCATCTGAATTGTTCCAATCACCCATCTGAAGGCAATCGGCCCAGTTTCGAGCTCTAACATCTAGCAGCTTTGGAGATTCTGGGTGCGAGGAATTGGTAAGTTTCAGCACCTGGGAGCAGGTGCTGAAACTCAGAAAACTGTTGGTTTCGAGCGATTTTCTCCAAAGTTTAGGATGGCCTCGATTGGCAGGTCAAAAGATAATCCCTTCTGGTCCCGAGGGTTTCGGTTTCCCCAGGGTTCTGATTTTTCACATCGCCACTCCAGGGTCATCAATACTTCCAAGCCAATCATGCAGAAATAACGGTAGTGGCTGGATGGCACCCTGTTCGCTCCAAAGGATGCCTTGTGGTCGGACTGGCAGATTGTTCTGCCCGAAGAAGTGAATCAAGATCCCGTTGGCTTGTTCAAAAGAGTTCCCGGCCCTCTGCTCGGGCTGGCAGCCCTGGCAGCTTTCTGCTGCTCCAGACGGCGCGGACGTTGCAGAGTCGTTCTGCGCAGTGACTGATTGCCGTTGTGTCTGAGCTCCCTTGGCGAACAGGAAATTCAAGTCGTTACAGATCTGATCAGGCGGCCCAAAATAGCGTTGGCTGTTCATGCTTTTGTTATTGAACGATCGACCTGAATCAGGGCGTGTCTTGGCGGGATATCGGGGGTAATGGGCGCTGTGGCTGGAGGTCGCGCCGGTCTGACGAATGGGGTATGGCATTAAGTCACCGGGCCGATTGCCGTTCAGCCTGTCGGCCTCCACAGGCAGCTTTCGAGTTGGTTCACCGCCCAAAGCAACGAGGGCGCCAACGGGCGTGCTTCGCCCAGCCGCAAGCTGTGGATCCAACCGCTGCGCAGTTCCGCCGGCGTCGCCAGGGTCAAATCCTGCCCCTCCAGCAGTGTCAACGCCCGCAGCGGCACGGTCAACTGCCCCAGGAAATAGCTGGCCAGGCGTTGGGCATTGCGGTGATGACACCAAAGCCGCAACTCTTCCGCTTCGTAGTTGATTTCCTCGATCAACTCGCGCCGCAGCGCTTGCTCGGGGCTCTCGCCCGGATCCAGATGGCCCCCGAACAGCCCCCAGGTTCCCGGTGCCGCGATGCCTTCGACATCGTCGCGGAGTTGCAGCAACCAGCGGCCCTCCACTTCCAGCAACGCCAGAGCCACCCAGGGCAGCCCTGAGGCACGGGGGTCCTCCAGCTCCGCAGCCCTCAAGGGGTCCCGGTCCGGGACACCATCCACCATGCCAAGCCATCCGTCGCTCCTGGATTCTGCTGTGCTGCTGGCGCCCCAATCTCTGATCTAGCCCAGATCCAGCAGCAACTGCTCGGCGGAGCTGGTCCCGGCCGGGCGCCTGCCCCCGCGGCGGCCCGCGCTGGCGCGCAATCCTGCCCGCCGCGACCCATGGCGGGCCTGAATCGCATCGGCGTGCGTCGCGAAGCCCTCCTGCCGCCGCAGGCTCCACAGCCGTTCCCTGGCCAGGCGGGCGGCCTCCGCCACGGCCACAATGGGCTCTGGATAGTCCTGCCCAAGCCGGCAGCCATAGCGCTCCTGGCAGGCGCGGGAGAGCATCCAGGGTTCATGGCAGCGCAGTCCCGGCAGGCCGCGCAGCTCTGGCAGCCAGCGGCGGATGAACGCCCCATCCGGGTCATGCTCCTGGCCTTGCTTGATCGGGTTGTAGATGCGGATTGTGTTGATCCCGGTGGTGCCCGCCTGCATCTGGCACTGGCTCCAATGGATACCGGGCTCGTAATCCACGAACAGGCGCGCCAGCACCAGGCCGCTGTCGCGCCAGGGCAGCCAAAGCTGATAGGTCGCCACCGATTGCAACATCGCCCGCATCCGGAAGTTCAGCCAGCCGCTGGCGTTGAGGCAGCGCATGCAGGCATCCACAAATGGAATGCCGCTGCGCCCATCAGCCCAGGCTGCCAGCCGCGCCGCATCGCTCTGGCGCAAGCCGGCCGTGAGTGGGTGCAGCTCCTCGAACTCCAGCCTGGGTTCACTTTCCAGCTTTTGAATGAAGTGGCAGTGCCAGTGCAGCCGCTCCTCAAATCGCCCCAGTGCCCGCGCCCAGGCCCCATCGGCGGCCGCAGACCTGGCATGCAACTCCGCCCGCCGCAGGCGGCTGCGCTGCACCACCTCTCGCAGCGACAGGGTCCCCCAGGCCAGATGCGCCGACAACCGCGAACAACTCTCGAAGGCGGTGAGCGGGCTGGAGAGTCCGCGCTGGTACCTACAGCTGCGTTGCTGGAGGAAGCTCTCCAGCAACGCCAGGCCGGCGCGGCGCCCCCCCGGCTGGCGAAATGGGCAGGGGTCCGGCGCCAGTCCCAGCTCCGCCGCCGTCGGCAGCACCCCGGGCGCCACCATTTCCAGCGGCCGGAGCCGGCGGGGGGCGGTTTGCAACGACTCGGCCATCAGCGCTTCCCAGCGCCGCGCCCAGCCATCGCGGCTGGCCAGCCGGCGGATCACGCCGAAGCTCGGCAGTTCCGTCCAGGCGATCCCGTGCTGACGCGCCCAGGCCGCCACCCGCCGATCGCGGGCGTAGGTCCAGCCATTGCCGGTTTCCTGATGACTCCACAGGCCCGCGATCGGCCAGTGCCGCTGGATGCGCTCCAGCACCGCCGTGACCTGGCCCACCCGCACCACCAGCGGTTGGCCCAAGGCGGCAAGCTCGGTTCGCAGCTCTTCAAGGCTTTCGCGGCAGAAATGCCACTGCCGCGCCGAGGCATCGGGCTGCCGCCACAGCTCCGGCTCCACCACCACCAAGGGCAGCACGGGCCCCAGCCGGCTGGCCAGCAGCAGCGGCCCGTGGTCCACCAGCCGCAGGTCGCGCTTGAACCAGACGATCTGCAGGGGTTCCATGGCGCAGGACCCTAGGCAGCCCGCACGGTCGTCCGCTTCATCGCCCGCAGGACAGCCCTCGGAGGGAGACGCAGTGGGCTCGCGCTGGGGCTCGCCGCGCGAGGAGCCAGGCCTTAGACCTGCCGCATCACCTGCCCCCAGAGCTCGGCCGCCAGGGCGCCGGCGGCCGCTTCGGCGGGCCGGTTGTCGTCATTGCCGAACCAGATGCCGGTGAGCACGCCGCGTTGGGGGGAGTAGCCGATGAACCAGGCATCGACGCCGTTGTTGGTGGTGCCGGTTTTGCCGCGGGCATCGGCGATCACCGCGGCGGGGCGGCCCGTGCCGATCGCCACAGCCTGTTGCAACATCGCGTCCATGGCCGCGGCGACCCCGGGATCCAGCAACTGCTGGGGCTTCTCCGGCAGCGGCCGGAAGATGCCGCTGGCTGGGCATTGGCCCAGCACTGTCTCCGAGCGGCAGACACCGAGGTCGTAAATGCGCTCCACCCCGTGCATCGGCACTGTGCGCCCGCCATTGGCCACCACCGCAAACGCTCGCGCCATTTCGTAGAGCAGCACCTCATTGCCGCCCAGCACCATGTTCGGATCCGGCTGCAGGGTGTCGGCGGAGATGCCCAGGCGACGGGCCATAGCGATCACCTTCTCGAAGCCCACCCGCTCGGCCAGATGCAGGGCGATGGGATTTTCTGAGTAGGCCAGCCCGTCTGCCATCGTCATCCCCCCGGAGGTGCCGTGCCGGCAACCCTCCTGCAGCTGGTAGATCGGCGCGCAGGAGATCACTTCGCTGCTGGGGATGCCCCGCTCCAGCGCCGCCAGGTAGGTGAACAGTTTGAAGGTGGAGCCTGGCTGGCGCATCGATTGGACCCGATCGAAGCGGTAGTCGCCGCCGCCCACGTAGGCCAAGATCCGCCCGCTGCGCACATCCAAGCTGATCAGGGCGCCCTGGGTGATGCCCAGGGGCCGGGCGCGGGTCTCCAGAAAGCGCAGCAGCAGTTGCTGGGCCTTGGCCTGGAGCCCCGTGTCGATCGTGGCCACCACGTGGTAGTTCCCCCCCTCCCGGTTGGGGTCGATGTTCAGCGAGAAACGAGACCCTTCCAGTTCCCAAAGCGCATAGTCGCTGAAGAAGGGATAGCTGCGATAGCGCGATTGTCGGCAGGCCGCGGCGTCATAGATGAGCGGCTGACGAATCGCGTTGCGGTATTGCTCCTGGCTGAGGTATCCCTCCTCCAGCATGCGGCGCAGCACCAGGTCGCGGCGCAGCTTTGGGGTCCAGGTTTGTTCGTCCTCCAGGGGTTTCTCTGGCTGCCCGCCGCGCCGTTCCCGCTCCAGGCGCTCAGCGCGCAGTTGGCCGGGCGTGGGGGCACAGATGTTGTACCCGTTCGGGCTCGGCAACAGACCCACCAGATAGGCGGCTTCGCTTGCATCCAACTGCCGCGCTGACTTGCGGAAGTAGAGCTGGGCCCCCTGCTCGAAACCCTCCGCCCCCAGTCCGAGATAGGCGCGGTCGAGATACATCTTGAGGATCTCGTTTTTATTAAAGCGTGTTTCCAGCTGCCAGGACACGGGCAGCTCACGCAGCTTGCGGGCGAACACCCCCCAGCGGTTGGGTCGGCCGGCCCCATCGAACTCGGCGATGCGCACCCAGGGCCAGGGCGAGTTGGGATTGCCGTTCTTCACCCACGGGTACACCATTCGCGCCACCTGCTGGGTGATGCCGCTGCCGCCACCGGTGCGGCGGATCAAGGAGCGCACGGTGCCGCCGATGTCGAGGCCGCTGTTCCAGCCGAAGTGCGCATCCTCGGAGGCCAGCAAGGCCTGGCGCAGCACCAGCGGGTAATCCTCCAGACGGGCCATCGCCGTGGCCGCCCCCTCCTTGGAATCGATCCGCTGTCCCAGCGGACTGACGATCTTGACCGGCCCGCCGATGAAGTCGACGCGGGACCCACCCGAAATGCTGCTCAGCGCCAGCAAAGCGCTGATCACCACCCCCGAACCCAACAGGGCCATCATGCCCACGCCGCGGCTCAACCGCTCCAGCGGGCTGGACGGGTGCAGGTAGCGCAGGGTGGGGGCCTCCCGCAGCGGAGAGCCCAGCTGGATGAGGTCGCCGTGGCGCAGCTCGATCGCCCGGATGCGGCGATCGCGCCAGAACAGGCCATTGGCGGAATCGAAATCCTGCAGCCGCCAGTCCCGGTCCTCGGGCCTGTCCTTCTCCACGAAGGCGTGCACCCGGCTGATGTTGCTGGCGGCCTCCACAACGAGCTCGCAGGCGGGATCCCGCCCGATCCGGTACCGCTCGTCACCTCGCCCATCGGCCTGCAGCCCCCCCCCCAGGCGCCCCTGGAGGAGATGCCCCTGTTCCAGGCGCAACGTCTTCAGCAAGTTCTCCCCCTGCCAGAGCTCCAGGCGCGCCTGACGCCGGCTGGCCCGGCGCCAGCCCAGCCGCAGCCGCCGTAGCGGACGCGATTGCACCAAGCCGGTGGCACTCCAGCCTTCGCCGCCCCTGCCCCAGCCAAGCCATTCCTCGCCCCGCCGGCTCCCAAAGTCGGTTGCCTCGAAGGGGGAGGCCTCGATGGGGGAGGCCTCGCTGCCTGTGGCACGGCTTTCGGTGGTCCCGGCAGCCTGCGCGGTCGCCGGATCCGCCCCGCTGGCTTGGCGCTCCTCCACCGCTTGGGGTGAACCCTCGGACGCGTCCCTCACGCTCGGCGCCGGCAAGGCTGTTTCAAACGGGTGCCATAGGCTACGGCTTGTGTCTGGCAAACACCAGGGTGGAACGGCGCCGCGATCCCTGGGCACCCTTTCGGCTGTGGGTGGCCTTCACGATCGGGTTGTTCGCCGTGCGCGCTGTGTCTCTGGCGACCCCGTTCACCTGGCCAGGCGCGATCCCCGGCTGGGTGTTGCTGTTGTTGGTGATGGTGGCTCTGCTGTTGGCGCTGCGGGCTCTGCTTTGGCCCGGTCGGGTGGTCTTCTGGCGCGAGGGTGAGCCGGGGATCTGGGCGGAGATCAGCCACGACTGGCGGCGCTGGTGGTCACGCCTGCCGCGATCATGAGCGCCACCGCCCAGCTGGTGCTGCGCCAAGATCCCAGCAAGGTGGCCCCCCTGGATCCGGGCACGCCGCTGACGATTGGACGCGCCAGCAACAACAAGCTCTGCCTCGCCAGCTGGCCGGCCGTGGCCCCCCACCACGCCGTGGTGCGCTTCTCTCCGGAGCACGGCTGGCTCGTCTGCGACTGGGGCAGCCCATTGGGCACCTACTGCCGTGGCCGGCGGGTGCAGCGCTGCCAGCCCCTGCGCGATGGTGATGACATCGGCCTGGGCCGCGAGGGCCCAGTGCTGGTGTTCCAGCACCGGCCGGGCGACGCCCTGGCGCCGGTCCTGGCATCACCGGCGCAGGCGCCCGCTCCCACCACCGCGACCACGGTCGGGTCCGCTGGTGTCGACTCTGCCGGGGCCAATGCGCCAGCGTCGGCTTCACCCATTACTGGACGGGGGGGCTCCGCCGTGCCCTCCGCCGCCCCAGGGCGGCCCCCCAGCTCCGACCCCGGGCCTGCTCGCCGCTCCCCAGGCTCCAGTCGCGGCGCTGGGGCGGCCAAGCGGGTCGATCGCCGGGCCCCGATCCAGATCGCCGGCCGCGATGTGCCCCTGGCCGCGATCCGCTCCGCCGAGGTGCAAAGCAGGCCGAGGCATCCCCACAGCTTCAGCTGGTGGGTGCTGGCCTGCCTCTCCGGGCTGGTGCTGTTGCCATGGGCCTGGCTGTTCTGGCCCTGGCAGATCGCCGCTCTGTCGGCCTGGATCCTGCTCGGCGCCCGCAAACAGCACGTGCTGATCCTGACGCTGCGCGATGGCATGGCCCACCGCCACCGCTTCGCCAACCGGGTCACGGCGCTGGCGCACCGCAACGGCGTGCGCCGGGCGATCGGTCAACCTCTCGATCCCTGAAACCGGCCATGGCTGCGATGCTTCCCGCCGGGACTCAACTCCAATGCGCTGGCTTGAGCGCCCCCCTGGAGGTGTTGCGCCTGCTGGGGGCGGGCGGGCAGGGGGAGGTGCACGAGGTTCGGCTGGCGGGCGAGCGCCTCGCCCTCAAGTGGTACTACCCCTCGGTGGTGCGCCGCGATCCGGGCCTGGCCCAACGGCTCGCCGACAGCATCCGCGCCTCGGCCCCGAGCCGCCACTTCCTCTGGCCGGTCGCCCTGGTGGTACCGGCAGACGGCTGCCGGGAAAGCCTCGGCCATGGTGGCAGTGGCTTGGGGTATCTCATGCCGCTGCGCTCTGCCGAGGCCGTGGCGGCGATCGATCACTACGCCGGCCGGATCACCATCGGCCTGCGCCAGTTGCTGCGCGCCTGCTTCTTCCTCAGTGAGGCGTTCCAGGCCTTGCACAGCAGAGGGCTCTGTTACAAGGACATTTCGCTCGGCAACCTTTTCCTGGTGCCCCGCAGCGGCGAGGTGCTGATCTGCGACAACGACAATGTTGAGGTGAACGGGATGAACCGTGGGCTGGCCCTCGGCACCCCGGGGTTCATGGCGCCGGAGGTGCTGCTGGGGCAGGCCAAGCCGTCGAGCGGCAGCGATCTGTTCTCCCTGGCGGTGCTGATGTTCTGGCTTCTGACCCGCAGCGATCCGCTCAAGGGGCGGCTGGAACTGCAGATCCGCTGCCTGGATATGGCGGCGCGACGGCGGCTCTACGCCGAGGATCCCGTGTTTGTGTTCGACCCCGAGGATGACCGCAATCGGCCCGATCCGATCCTGCACCAGGCGGCCTTGCGCACCTGGCCCATCTATCCGCCTCAGTTGCGGCGCCTGTTCGAGCGCAGCTTCGGGGAGGGTCTGCGGGACCCGGAACGTCGTTCCCAGAGTGGCGAATGGCTCCAGGTTCTGGCCGCCACGTTGGATCACCAGCAAATGTGCCCCCACTGCGGCCAGGAGGTGTTTGCCCAAGCGGCGCCTGAGGGCAGCCCCCCGAGCCGCTGCTGGGACTGCGGCGGTCCGCTCCCCGACTCGCCGCAACTCCGGATCGGCGATCGCCGCGTGCTGATCCAGCCCGGCAATGAGCTGTACCGCCATCACTTTGATCACCTGCGGATCGAGAGCCTTGAGCAGCCGTTGGCCCGGGTGGAGAGCCATCCCCGCGAGCCTGGCCTGCTGGGTCTGCTGAACCTGTCCGATCAGGTGTGGCAGGCAGAACTTGATGATGGGTCCAGCCTGTCCCTGCCACCAGGACAACGGGGTAATCTGCGCCGCATCCGCGTGCTGCGAACCCCCTGGGGTCCGGTGCATTGCCTCGCCACCCACCGCGACACCTCAACTGACAATCGCCCCACCAGCTGAGCGTGGGACGCCCCGCCAGGGCTCCAAGCTGGCGCCAGCATTTCGCGTTAACCGCCTCACCAGAGGTTGCCGCCCGCCATGCCCTTCCCCAATGTGCAGCTGTATCGGCGACCGCTTCACTTCATCTACATCTGCGATTGCTCGGGCTCGATGCAGGCCCGCGGCAAGATCCAGGCCCTGAACCAAGCCATCCGCCAATCCCTGCCCGGCATGGCCGGCGTTGCTCGCGACAATCCTGAAGCGCGGCTGCTGGTGCGGGTGTTGACCTTTGCAGATCAGGCGCGCTGGCACCTGGCCGAGCCCACCCCGGTGGAGGAGCTGGAGCACCGCTGGAGCGATCTCCAGGCGGGCGGTCTGACCGCCATGGGGCAGGCGATGGAGCTGCTGGCCGCGGCCCTCGACCCCGCGGTGATGGATCAGCGGGCCCTGCCGCCGGTGCTGGTGCTGATCTCCGATGGCGCCCCCACCGACGACTACGACAGGGGCCTGGCCGCCCTGCTGCGACAGCCCTGGGCGCGCAAGGCCGTGCGTTTGGCCCTGGCCATTGGCCACGATGCTGATGAAGACGATCTGCAGAAGTTCATCGGCCCCGTGCCCTCGGACCGCTCCGACCGCTCCGGGCCCCTTGGCGATGAAGAGCCGGGGAGCAGGCCGCTGCAAGCGAACGATGCCAGCACCCTGGCCCGGTACATCCGCTGGGCCTCCACGGCGGTGCTGGGGGCGGCCTCGCGTCCGCTCAGCCAGCTGGGAGGGTTTTCCGGGGTGGAGTTGCCGCTGGCCTTGCCCGACCTCCCCCCCACGCTGATCGACCCGATCGACACCAGCTTGATTGTGTGGTGAACCGCTGGTCCATTCCTCGCTGCGAAAGCCGCCAAGGCGCCTCGCACAGGCGGCGGGAGCTGCCTTGCCAGGATGCCAGCGGTTGGGTCGTCTCCCAGGATCGCCAGGGCCGTGCCGTCGCCCTTCTGGCCGTGTCCGATGGCCACGGGGCGGCCCAGCATCCCCACAGCGCCACGGGTAGCCGCCTGGCCTGCGAGATCGCCCTGGGCGAGGCGGCCCAGGACCTTCGCCAGCGCGACACCGCCCTGCTGAGCGCCGAGGCCTGGCGAGGCTGGCTCAGCCAAGACCTGCCGGAGAAGGTCGTGGCGGGTTGGCGCCGAGCTGTGGCTGACCACTGGACCACCGGCCTGGGCCAGCCCCTCAACCGCTTTTCGCCGATTCCCTACGGCGCGACCCTGGGGCTGCTGGTGCTCACCCCCAGCGGCTGGGGGCACACCGGCCTGGGCGACTGGGATCTGCTGGAGCTGTCCGCGGAGCATGGGGGGCGGATCATCAGCCAGGAGCCCTGGCACGGGGGCGATGCGGAAGCCACCGAGTCCCTCTGCATGGAGGGCGCCGAGAGCTGTTTCGCCGCCCGTAGCGGCTGGCAGGCGCTGCCGCAGTCGGCGGCGCCCTTCCGCCTGCTGCTGAGCAGCGATGGCCTGCGCAAGTCCTGCGGCAGCGACGCCGACTTCTTCACCCTGGCCGACTTCCTCTGCGATCTGGCTCCTGGAGAGGCTGGCCAGGGTGACCCCGAAACCCAGGATCCAGACGCTTGGGTGCCTGAAGCCATACGCCAGGGTTCTCCGCCTGAGCAGCTGGCGCCGACAGCGCCAGAAGCGCCGCGGCGGGAGGAGGTGGCGGAGCGCTGCCTGGCCGCCGCGCTGGATCGCATCAGCAGTCACGGCAGCGGTGATGACATCAGCGTGGCGATCGCCGCTTGGGGGCAAGCCAGCGACGACCAAACGGGTCCTGCCGCCCCGGGGCACGGAGATGCTGGCCGCAGCTGGGGCGCCGGCCGCCAGGCGGGCGCCTGGATTGTCCAGCCCCGATCCACAGGGCGGGGCGGGCCGTTGGGCTTGCCCACAAGGTCCCAGCTCAAGGATCGCCGCGGCGCGAAGACCCCGGGCGGGCCTGCCGCAGCAGGTGTGCGGCCGCCGGCTCGGGCTGGAGCGGAGGCTGGCCCAACCGACACGCCGTCCAGAGCCAGGATGGTCTGGCTCGGCGCGGCGCTGCTGGGGCTCGGTCTCGGTCTGCTGGCCCTGCTGCACCCGGTGGCGCGGGCTCCGGTCTCGCAGCCACCCTCCCCAAGCCCAACCTCCCCTCGCCGTTTGTCGTCGCCCGGGTCGCAACCCGGCAGAGACTCCGAGACCCTGCCCCCTGCCCAAGAGCAGGTCCTGCAGCGCCTGGTGGCCGAGCTCTGTGGTCGCACCTCGAACCCGCGGGATCGCCCCGCCAGCGCAAGCCTGGACAGTCGCTTGATGGAGCTGTTCAGCGCCCGCAAGGCCAGCTTCGAGCGGCTGCGCCGTCAACCCGCGAGCCTGGCGGCCGATGCTCTGGCCGGCTACGCGAACGATCCGTTGGGGGCGTTGATCGCCTGGAGTGATGAAGCGGCAACAGCCCCGGGAGTCGCCCGGCGGCGGCTGCAGCGGCTTGGCGCCTGCGAAGCGTTGATCAAGGTGCTCGACCAGCGCTGGCGTGCCACGCCAGGGCGAACCGGCGGGGAGGGTCACGCCGAGACAGAGGCGTCTGGGGAGCTTCCCAGCGCCTCCCGCCCACGGGCACCATCCCCAAGGGCCAAGGCACCGTCAGCAGCCCCGTCGGTTGCAGCGCCAGCAGCCCCGTCGGCTGCACCGTCAGCAGCGCCCTCGGTTGCCCCGTCCAGGCGGCTGCCATGAGTGCCGCGGCGCATTCCTCAGCGAGATGCGTCCGGCCGTTGCAGGATTTGTCCCTTCCCCGGTCGGCACTGCCGCGATGACCCCCCACCAGCTCGGCGAATCCCTGCGGGATCAGGTGCTGCGGCAACGGCAGCGGATGGGGCGCGCCCAGGGCCAGCGTCTGGAGGCTGTGATCCGGGATCTCTGTGCCGAAGACCACCAGGATTTCTGCGCACCGCTCTGCTTTTTGGTGACATCAGCGGCGTTTGTCACGGCGGTGGAACGCGATCCGCCCCTTACCGGCCCGGCGCTGTTGAACGCCTGGAACTTGGAGCTCGGGCAGATCTACGCCAGCGATCTGTGCCGCCGCCTGCAGCCGGTCCTGGCAGGCCTGCTGAACCTGCCGCCCCCTGGCGCTGGTAGTGGCGCCAGCCCCCAACAGCCGCGGACGTCCTGGGCTGTCGCCGCGCCCGCCCCGCCGCCCCGACCGGCGGGATCGCCGACGGCAGCCCAGCCAACCCCGTCCCCGGATCCCCGGCCTGAGCTCACCCCGTCCGCATCAGCCACGGCAGGGCGCCGTGGTGGCGTTACGAGCCGGTTCGCCGGCGCCAAAACCTTCCTGTTCACCGCGCTGGCCTTCCTTGGCGGTGTGCTGCTGCCGTTGGCCCTCGCCCTGGGGCTGGGCATCGGCATCGGCCGCAAGCCGAGTCCCGGTCCCTCCAGCGCCTCGCTGGATCGGGGCCTTCCAGTGCCATCTCCCCGACCCGCCCCCAGCCTGGCTGCCGCCCCCGCGACCTCGCCTTTGATCGCGGCTCCAACAACAGCAAGCGCGACTCCCGAGCCCACGCAGACCCCGGGGGCGACCACAGCGCCCGAGGAGCCCGCGGCAGCCCAACAGCGGGCCATCAACAGTGTGCAGCAGTTGTATGCGGCACTCGCCGCCAAGGACTATGAGCGCGCCCGCGGTTATGTCGGCGCTGAGGCGGCCGATCAGTTCCAACCCGGCAGCCTGGAGGCCTACGAGCAGGTCTCGATCCTGGATCTGTGGATCACCGGCCAGAGAGGCACCACCGTTGAGCTGGAGGGGGTGCTGAGCCTGGTCCAGTCCGATGGCAACCGCCACCAGGAAACTCGCTCCTTCAGCGTTGATGTCGCCTCCGAGCCAGCGATCGTCATCGCCAGTGCCTTCGGCCGTGTGCTCCCCTAACCACGGGATCGGGCTCGCCGCACCACACCTCCAGGGGGCAGCGGCCGGTCAGGATGGCAGCAATCACCCCTGGCCATGGCCCGATTCCTGCTGGTGTTCCGCCCGCGCACGCCATCGGGGCCCGAGTTGCTGATCCCCCAGCTCGAGCCCCTGATGCAGCAGCTCAGCGCTGAGATCGATCACCGCACCCCGACCCATCTCAGTGCGATGCTGCGTTCTAGCGGCGAAAGCCTGCGCCTCCAGCTCTTCGCCGATGTGCAAGCAAGAACTGAAGGGCCTGTTTTGGAAATGGTGCTGATGAGCCAGGAACCGATGGGCAAGGGATCCCCGCAGACCTTGGAACGGCTCCGGGACTTGGTGGAGGCCGCTAGCGAATGCCTCGCCGATTTCGATCTGGTGTTCCGCTCGGACCGGGATGGCCCGGTGCAGCGCCATGGCTGAGCAGACCCGGATCATCCGCCCGATGGTGCGGCTTCAAGCCGACGACACGGGGCTACCGCTGGAGGTCACCCGGTTGGATCCGCCACTGGGTTATCGCCCTCTGGCGTGGGTGGGTTTGTTCGCCAACATCCTTGTGCTCCCTTTGGCGCTGGCGTTCATCCTCTGGAACCCCACCTGGCGGGCCACCAACATCGCCGTGGCTGCGGGAGGCGTGTTGCCCGCCGCTGTGGTGGGGATCGTGGCCAGCGCGGCCCTGTTGCGCTGGCGGCACTGGGGCCAGATCCTGGCCATCGTGGCCCTTTCCCTCAGCCTGGCCGTGTCGCTGCCCTACGGAATCGTTCGGCTCGTGCTGGAGCCCGCCGATCGCCCCCAGCTGCTGGTGCTGGCACCATTGCTCTGGCTTTCCAACCTGGGCGGGCTGCTGTTTTGGTGTCGTCCGGTGGTGCGTCGGTATCTGCGTTAAGCAGCCGGGAGCACCCTTGCGGTGTGGGGGATCAGCACCGACAGATGTTGCACAGGTGACAGTTTCAGGTTGGCACAGCGGTGAGGATGTTCTGAGCTTGAAACGGTTCCTGATGGTGTCTGCATCCCCCTCTCCAGTTGCTTCCTTGTCCAAGACCGGAACCAGGCCTCACTCCGCGCCCTCCAGCCATCGGTCCTATCGGCTGGTGGATCAGGAGGGTGACCCCCATCCTGTGCTTGACGACACCTACGACAGCCTTGACGCCGCCTGGTCCGAGGCCCTCGCCTGGTGGGAGGAAAACGGCCAGGGGCAGGTGCATCCCGCCATCGGCGTTGAGGTCAGCACCACCAGTGGCTGCTGGCGCACCGTGCGGGCTCCTGGGAGCTGAGGCCGTGCTGCGATTGGCACATCACCGTGTCAGGGGGTGATGTTCTGATTCAGGCGACCTCCTCCGAGCCAATCCCTGGCACCGCTCCAGCAAGCTTGACGATGATCCAATGGACAACGCCATTTCCCCACTTATCGTTGTCGACCTTTCCTTCTGAGCTTAATCAAACGGATCGTAGATTCGCAAATTGACAACGCCAACCGGGCTGGCCTCTGGATTCATTCCAGCAGGATAAGCTATCACTTCAAATGCATACACATCTGCTTGGGAGGGGTTCAACCAGGGGACCAGGGCCACGGACATCGTTGAGCCTGGTGCGATTGCTTCAGGGAATGCCAATGTAAAGAGTCTCTCGCTGCTGACGAAGCGGACCTCTACAGGCACCTCCCGTCCTTCCTGGCGCGGCCGTCCCAAGAATGCCCTGGTGCGGTCCACGAAAAATGGGAACTGTCGATCGACCCCGCCGATCTGCCGAATCGTCAGTGCGCCGAGGGGCGCATCGGCCTCTGGTGGCATCTCGATCGTCAGAAAATACTCCGACGGGGACCAGGTTGTGGAGGAATACGTGATCAGCCGGACCTCTGACGGAGGCCGCACAAAGACGTTGCGCCCGCGCAGCTCCAGGGCAAAGAGCGGCGCCGCAGCCGCTGCAACGCAGAGAACCAGCACCGAGGACAGCGCCCGGTTCCCCCTCACGCCGCACAGCGGCTCAACCACCTTCTTAGAAGAGCTGATTGGCCTCAGTCGGCAGGAAGGGAGCCGGATTCTGATCCAGGCGGTCCCGTTTGGACACCGGCACGGACACGCCCTCCGGGAATACGGGGTCCAGGCGTGCCGTGACCTCGAGGGCCTGGCGCAAGCGCCGCGCCGCATGCAGGCTCATGTCGCGCGGAACGCTGATGCGATCGCGCAGATAGCGGAGGCTGGCGGCTGATCCCGCCGGCGGGACACTTGGTTGGGCGCAGATCAGGGTTGTTAGAGCACAACGCAACGGTTGCTCGAACTGGGGGCCGCCGGTGGCGGAACGGGCCAGCAGGGGCTCGCGATGGCGCAGGACACGGCTCAGCGCTTCTGAGGCGGCCTGAGGGGGTTCGGGCTGACTGGTTTCCGGATCCCAATCGGCGTGATCTGTTCCCAAGAGAATCGGCCAAGGACCTCTGTCGATGCGTTGGGCCAGTTGGCGCTGCACTTCAGTGCCGCTGGCGTAGCAGCCGCCCATCTGTGGCGGCAGATCATGGGCATGGGTGTGGAAGTCAGACTGACAGCCGAGATAGGTGGGCCGCTGCTCGAGGGCGACCAGCCAGCGGTCAATGGCGGGGTGCCTCTGCCGCAGCAGATACCCCTTGTAGTACGCCAGGGAGGCGCTCATCCGCTCCACGTAGGGAACAAAGATCAGATCCGCCGTTCCAGGGCCGTCATCGCTGCCGCGGCCCAGCAGGAACGCCCCGGGCCGTGCGTCGAGGGCGGCCGCGAACTGGGCGGCGATCCTTTCAAAGGCGTCCTGGGCGCGACCTTCTCCATCCGATCTCAGACCCGGTGTGCAGAGCCACTGGCACCAGGCTTGAAACAACAGTCGTTCAAGGTGGCGCAGCTCTAGCACGGCGGGAGCGTCCATGGGCGCCGCCAAGGGGCCAAAGCAACGCTCAAGGGCCGCAAGGATCCGATCGCTTTCGGTATACAGTTCGCCATCGAGTTCCAGCGCCGGAAGCATGCCGCTGGGCACCAAGCGTCGATACCAACTCTCCTTTTGGCCATAGCACACCATCGCCACCTTCTTCACCCGATATGGAATGCGTTTTTCCTCCAGCCACAACCAAATCTTCTGGCAATAAGGACACCAGGCATGATGATCGCGATACAGGGTGACCCGAACATCCGCCAGCCCGTGGCCGAACAGGCGCAGCCGAGCCTGCGAAGAGGTGGGGCCGTTGCGCCGATCGGGCTCAGGCAACGCTTGCTCCGTCAGCTGGTCCCATTCCAAGGCCTGCACAGACTGGGTTCCGGCGAGGCCGACGCGCAGGTCATGGTCGACAATTTCAGATCCTTGAGCAGGCATATCCTGATGAGAGGAGGGAGGCGAGAGAACATGTTGGGCTGGGACCGGATCTGAGCTGGTTGGGTCCCTGGTTGCACCCAGTATCACCGCAAGCCAATCTACCGGGCTTGAAACGCTCTGGGTAGGCCAGTAGCGCACCGCATCAGCCGCACCCTTGCTACGCTTATCGGGGTAAGGAATAGTCGCATCGGGATCGTGCAGTGGAAAGATTGTCGGCTTGCAGAGCAGCGAATCTGACATGGGTCATGCGGCTGCGCCCGTCAGATGTCTCCGCCATCCGGCCCCCCGGAATCAAGCCGAGGACCAGCGCACGGATCCTCGGCTTGTTGCCGTGCTCAATCCCTGGATCACCAGGTCGGAGGCCGAAGGATCACCCTGAGTCGCCCCGTCTCCTCAGCAGGGCCCCGTGACACCGCCCCGGGTGGGGGCTGGAGCGTCTCGTCGCGCATAGCGAGCCCCAGCCAGCACGCCATTCGCTGCGCTGGGGATGTTCACAAACCGGCACTTGGTGGCTCGGCATCGCCACTCTGTTTCCATCGCTACAGAGAGGGGTGTTCCCACGGGTCCACTGTTACGCAGTGAACTTAGGAGAGGTTTCCCCCCACATGCCACGGACTGTCCTGTCCGGTGGAGGTGCGTCCGTCGGGGCCACCTTTGACCGTTTCCGCACCGCGGTGCTGGCAGGCGTGCAGGAGCCCCAGCTGCGCCGCTTCGCCATGCTGCTGCTGGCCTCTGGTGCGGGAGTGCTGCCCCTGCTCGCCGGCTCCGCCCACGCGGCCCTGCAGAAGCTGCCCACCGATGGTGCCGACAACCTGCTGATGCTGATCGGCTCGGCCCTGGTGTTATTGATGACCCCAGGATTGGCCTTCTTCTACGGCGGCTTCACCCGCTCAAAGAACGTGCTCAACACGATGATGATGAGCTTCTTCATGATGGGGCTGATCGGTGTTCTCTGGGTGGTGATCGGCTATAGCCTCGCCTTCGATACCGGTTTCAAGAGCCCCTTCATCGGTGGTCTTGGTGCGATGTGGCTCAACGGGGTGGGTGGCGAACTCGGCGACGCGCCCTTCGCGGATGGCCTGGCCATCTCAGCCTCCTCCTTTGCCCTGTTCCAGGGGATGTTCGCCATCATCACTCCGGCCCTGATCTCCGGCGCCCTGGTGGAACGGGTGAGCTTCAAGTTTTGGTTCTGGTTCTGCCTGATTTGGAGCTTGGTCGTCTATTCGCCGATGACCAAGATGGTTTGGGGCGGCGGCTTCCTTGGTCCCTTCGGTGCCATTGGCGCCATCGACTTTGCCGGCGGTACCGTTGTGCACATCGCCTCGGGAGTCGCCGCTCTTGTTGCATCGGCGATCATTGGCTCTCGCACCACTTACCCAGACAACATACGCCCACCCCACAACGTACCCTTCATTCTATTGGGAGCAGGCTTGCTGTGGTTCGGTTGGTTCGGATTCAACGGAGCCAGCATGTTTGCCGCCAAGACCGCAGGTTACCCCTTTGTAACCACCACCACGTCGGCCTCGGCCGGCTTGTTGACCTGGTGTCTGATCGAATGGTTCAAGGATGGCAAGCCAACGGCCGTTGGTGCAGCCACCGGTGCGGTTGCTGGGCTTGTCGGCATCACTCCAGCGGCGGGTTTTGTCTACATCAGCTCCTCTCTCATCTTCGGTGCCGTCACTGCAGCCGCCTGCTTCATTGCCGTGCGGATCAAAGCCGCCATCAAATTCGATGATTCCCTCGACACCTTCATGGTCCACGGGGTCGGCGGCACGGTGGGGGCCTTGCTGACCGGAATCTTCGCCACCGCCTCCATGGTGCCCGAGGATTATTTTCCTCTATCTGCGAAGATCATGAAGGAGTCCGGCAATGTCGGTCTCTTCTTCGCCCAACTCAAGGCTGTAGTTTTTTCCTACCTTTTTGTAGGCATTCTTACTGCCGTGATTGTTTGGGCGCTCGCGGCGATCATCGGCACAAGGGTAACGCCAGTTTCCGAAGATCGCGGTCTCGACTTTGTGGCCCACGGCGAGGAAGCCTACGATCCCATGACCAATTGATCCACGAGGTCCTACCATGAAAATGATCACAGCTCTGGTTCGCCCCACCCGCGTCGATGCCGTCAAGACGGCCCTCGTTGCCCTCGAGGTGGTCGGCATGACCATCACTGATGCCCGGGGTTTCGGCCGGCAGAAGGGGCAGGTTGAGCGCTATCGAGGCAATGAGTTCACCGTGGAGTTCCTCCCCAAGGTGAAAATCGTCACGGTTGTCAACGACGACAAGGTGGAAGCCGCGCTGACAGCGATCGCCGAGGCCGCCCACACCGGCGAGATCGGTGATGGCAAAATCTTCGTGACCCCCGTGGAAACTGCGCTTCGCATCCGCACGGGCGAACGGGGGACAGCCGCCATCTAGCAATCTAAAGGAGTTTTCAACACGGCTCAGGGCTTCACAAGTTTTCTTGCTCAGTGCTGGCCCCAATCCGTGTTGATTCCTTTGATCAGTCTCAGCCTCCATGGAGAAAACCCGGCACTGCCGGGTTTTCTTGTCGATTCGGGAATCAAGGCTTCGGGTTGTCGCCTTGTCCATCCCGCATCAGGCACCCACTGCGGCCAGGCCCCGTTCATTGAACATGCCTTCAAACAACACCGAACTCAGATAACGCTCACCGGTATCCGGTAAGACCACCACGATGGTGCGGCCGGCGAAGGCGTCTTCGCGGGCCAGCCGCCGGGCTGCCACCGTGGCGGCGCCGCAGGAAATCCCGGCCAGGATTCCCTCCTCGCGGATCAAACGCCGTGCCATCGTCACCGCCTCCTCATCACTCACCGTTTCAACCCGATCCAGCAGCGACAGATCTAGGTTTTCAGGCACGAATCCAGCACCGATCCCCTGGATCTTGTGGGGTCCGGGCTGGAGTGGCTCGCCGGCCAAGGTCTGGCTGATCACGGGGCTGTTGGCCGGCTCCACCGCCACGGAGACCAGTGGCTTCTGCAGGGTTGTTTTGATGTAACGGCTTACCCCGGTGATCGTGCCGCCCGTGCCCACGCCCGCCACCAACACATCCAGCTGGCCTTCCGTGTCGTCCCAGATCTCAGGCCCTGTGGTGTCGTGGTGGATCTGGGGATTGGCCGGGTTGGAGAACTGCTGAAGGATCACGTAGCGATCCGGATCGGAAGCGGCCAGCTGTCGCGCCGCAGCGATCGCGCCCCCCATGCCGAGTCTGCCTTCGGTGAGCAGCAGATGGGCCCCGAAGGAGGTGAGCAGTTTGCGCCGCTCCAGGCTCATCGTCTCCGGCATCGTCAAGGTGAGGGGAATGCCGCGGGAGGCCGCCACAAAGGCCAGGGCGATGCCGGTATTCCCACTGGTGGGCTCCACCAACTCCTTCCCCGGCCCCAGCAGCCCGTGCTTCTCCGCCTCCCAGACCATCGCCGAACCAATTCGGCACTTCACGGAATAGGCGGGGTTGCGCCCCTCGATCTTGGCCAGCACTCGCGCCCCGCAACCGGCCGTGACGCGGTTCAGCTGAACCAGGGGCGTTTTGCCGATGCTGAGGCTGTTGTCGGCATAGATAGCGCTCATCGGTCTGGACGGGCGAACCAGGGTCTGCGGGCACCCTAGTCAGAGAACAGAACCTCGCCATGTCAAGCGGGGTCACGCCTGGGGGTCGCCGCCTGACTGGATACGATCGATCGGAAGTCTTTCGCTCTGGTCAGCCGCCCGAGGCGGTCAATCTGCCGCTATGCCGGGTCCGATTGCGCTGTTGTTGCTGCTCCTGTCGATCGCCGTGCTCACCGTGCTGATCGACCGCTGTCGCTTCTGGACCCAATGGCTGCGCCGCAGGAACCAGCGATCGGAGCTGTGGAAAGTTCAGCTTCGTGACGATCCAGCCGCCGCCCCAACCCATCTCGAAGATTGGAACCGCGAGATGGCCTTCGGTGAATCCCTGCTGCAGGCTGCCATCCTGCTGGGGCCCTTGCTAGGGCTGATCGGCACCGTGCTTGGGTTGATGGATGTGCTGGCTCAGCTCGGGCCCCAGTTGCTGTTGCCGGCGAATGCCAACCTCCAGGGCTACGGCAAGGTGCTGTTGGCCACAGCGCTGGGACTGATCCTGGCTCTCGTGGCCAGTGCCGGTCTCTACGTCAACCAAGGGTTGCGTCGCTGGCAGTTGGCTCGCCTCGATCAGCTATCGCGGCGCCTCATGACATGACCCTGGTGATGCCCGCCCTGGTGACGCTGACCCTGCTCGTCTGCGGAACGGTCGCTTTGGTTCCCGACCTCTGGGGAGAACGGGCGCCGCGGTTGCGTCAGCCCCCAGCCACCGCCTCCCTCGTCAAACCGATCTGGGTGGTGCGCAGCGGCAGCGGCCGCTGGTACCTCAATGGCGAGCCAATCCGTGATGCCGATCTGGCCCAGCGGTTGGCCCGCCACGCAGGCGGTGATGTGCACCTGCTGGTGTCCGCAAGGCTCAGCAGCGCCGAAGCCACCCGCTCGCTGCGCGGGGTGCGCAGCCACGGCGGGCGAGCGGTGGTGCTGGAGCTGCCAGCCCGCTCCCTCTGAGGCCATCCTTGATTGCCCTTTGCTGATGTCGTCGTCTCCGCCTTTGTTCCATCTCGACGACCACCTGCGTGGTGCAGGCTCGCGCGAATGGGCCCTGCGGCGCACCGCCGCCCCACCCCGCTCTGGGGCGCTCGCCCTGGATGCCGCGGCGCTCGGACTCTGGGCCGTCGCCCTCGCCCTTGCCGGCTTGACCTGCCTGCTGGTGCCGCAACGCCTCGCCCAGCGCCCCGCCAACCGCGGGGTGATGACCATCCAGCTGAACCGGGCCGGAGCCCTGCGGCTCTGGAATCAACCGATCGCCGCCGGCTCTCTGCAGGGTCTGCTGCAGCGGGCCGAGCGCCGCTCCCCCGGGGTGCGGATACGCCTGGTCCCTGATGCTGATGTGCCCTGGGGCCTGGTGCAATCCCTGGTGGAGCGGCTTGAGGCTCCGCAGCGCAACCTGGAGCTGCAGCTGCCATGAACCCTGCCCTGCGGCGGCTGCGTCCCCTCGGCCTGTGTCTGCTCGCTGCCGTGCTGCTGCACAGCCTGGTGTTGGCGCTGCTGCAGTTGCAACGCCAAAGGTTGAAGCCCGCGACAGCTTCAGCGCCTGGCGAGGTCCGCCCAATAGACGACACCCCGGAGCTGTTGCGCTTCAGCAGGAACCAGTCTGAGGCGGGAACGCCCTCAATCGTTCCTCTGCCGGGATTCGATCAACTGCCGCCGCCGCCACCACCCATGGCAACCAGGGCTGCCAACCCTGGCGCCACGGCCAAACCGAGAGGCCAATCCGACTTCGTGCCGCGCAAGCCGGTTCCGCGTGGCCAAGCTGGCCGCGCCGGCGATGTCGCGGCGAGGCAGCAGCATCGGCTTGCTCAGGCCCGCCCGGGCGGCGCGGTCGGTGGTCAACCCGGCGCCATGGCGGAGGTGGAGACCCCGGAAAGCCTGCTGGCGCGTTTGCGCCGTCTGGCCTCGGATCCGGCCGAAGCGCGCCCTGGGCAGGAGCCCAGCGCCACGGGCAGCCCAGCGGGCCGTTCCGAAGTCCGCCGTGGTGGGGAAGCCCCCGGGCGGGTCACGGCTGAGGGGGAGCTGCCGCTGCGGCGGCCCGAGGGTGCGGCCCAGCAGCCGTATCAGGCGCTTTGGGAGAGCGCAAGGCCGGAGGCCACAGGACCCGCAGGACTGGGAGCCCTGCCAGGGTTGCTGGAGCGCCGCAGTCTGCCCCTTGCCCAGGCCCGTCGCGGCGGCCTGCCCATCAACCATGGCGAAGGCGTGTTGCTGGGCGATCAGCTCATGCTGTTCTGGATTCAGGCCGATCAGCTCTGGCTGCTGCGGGCCAAGCTTTCCGCAGGCTGATCAAGGCACAACACAGCCGTTGACTCCCGCGGCCCAGCTTCCGCCAGCCCCCACCACGGAGCCCTCAGCCCTCGGCCAGGCGCCCCAATCCTTCGCCAAGACGCTGAAGGGCCAGATGCAGCGCCTCCCCCCGCAGCATTCCGTAGCTCAGCCGCAGCACCGCCTGGCCTGGTCGGGTTGGCAGCCCGAAGCTCTCGCCCGGAAGGGTGGCCACGCCGAACTCAAGTAGCAGGCGCCGCACCAGCGGCTCCCCCGCCAGCGGACTGCCCACCTCCAGCAATCCATAGAAGGCGCCGTCCAGCGGTGCCAGCCAGCGGGCTTCCAGCCCCTGGCCGCCCAGCTGTTGGGGCCAGTCCCGCAGGAGCTCTCGGGCCGGGGCGAGCGAAGCCGTTTGAGCGGCACACCAGGTTGGTCCGGCGGCCAGGGCGGCCACTCCGGCCCGCTGCAGCAAGCGGGATGGGGCGATCAGCACCGTGTCTTGCAACTTGGCCAGGGCCGGGCCCAGCTGGCGGGGCACCGCGGCATAGCCCAGGCGCCACCCCGCCATCCCGTAGGCCTTGGAAAAGGTCTGGAAGGTCACGGTGTGGGCGCCGCTGCCGCCAACGCTGCCCGGACTCCAGTGGCGCTCTCGGCCATGGCAGAACAGCGCATAGGCCTCATCGCTGAGATGGAACAGACCGTGGCGGGCGCAGAGGGCGCCGATGGCGGCAAGCGTCGCTCGGGGCATCACCACACCGCTGGGGTTGCCCGGCGACACGGTGACGATGGCGCGCGTGCGCGGCGTGATCGCCGCAGCCAGGACATCGGGATCGGGCACCAGGCCAGCGGCCACCCCCACCGGTTCGGCCCCGGCCAGCTGGATGGCCATGGCGTGGTTGAAATACCAGGGAAGCGGCACGATCACGGCATCGCCGGGATCGCAGATCGCCCGCACCACCAACTGGAACGCCATGTTGCTGCCAGCGGTCACCCACAGGTCACTGGCCGAGAGATCCAACCGGTGCTGCTGGCTCAGCTGGCTGGCGATCGCCGCGAGCAGCTCGGGATCGCCGGCCCCGGGGCCATAGCGATGCGGGTTGTCGTGGCGATCCGGGGCCTGGCGGGCCTGGCGCAACGCCTCGAACACCACGGCGTCCACCCCCTCTGGAGGCGACCAATGCACCATCCCCTGGGCGAGGGAGAGGGCATCGCCGCGCTGCGCCATCCAGGCCGACACCCTGGGGATGATGGGGTCGAGCACCGCAGCGATCGAGGCGGCAGCGGCGGGGGGATGGGCGGACATGGTTTCAGCTTCCCATCGGCAGCACCAGCTCCAGCAGCGCTCCACCCTGCGGATGGTTTGTGGCCTGAACCCGGCCGCCCATGGTGATGGCGATCTGTTGCACGATCGCCAGCCCCAGGCCGCTGCCGCTGCGGCGGGAGCGCATGCGGGCCGGATCACCGCGATAGAAGCGCTCGAACAGATGGGTCTGGTCCTGGGGGGAGAGACCTTCGCCGTGATCGCGCACCGCCACCAGGCACCAACCGCGGGATGTCGAGATCTCCACCTCCACGGTGCCCCGATCGGGACTGAAACGGATGGCGTTATCGAGCAGGTTGAGCAGGGCGCGATGCAACCGGGCTGAATCCGCCTCCACACGCGCCTCCGCATCTCCCGTCAGCTTGAGCTGGATGGAGCGCTCTTCCGCCAGCGGCCGCAGGCCACTCCACACCTGCTCCACCAAGGCGGCCAAGGCCACGTTGCTGCGGCTTTGGCCCTGGCCGGGCAGGGTGTTTTCCAAACGCGACAGCTCCAAGATGTCGCCCACCAACTGCTGCAGCCGCCGCAGCTCCCGCTGCAGCCGCTCCACCAGCACCGCGTTACGGCTGTTCACCTGGGCCGCCAGGCTGTCGCCCACCAGCAGCAGGGCCGTCAGCGGCGTTTTGAGTTCGTGGGCGACATCGCTCACCCAGCGCTCCTGCTGCCGCTGCTGCGCCTCCAGCGAGCGGCGGCGTTGCAGCCGCACCGCCACCCAGCCGCCGCTGCCCGGCAGCGCCAACAGATCGAGCGGTTCATCGCCGGGTTGCCAGGTGAGCCGCTGGCCCCGCTGGCGTTGGCGGCAGTCGCGGATCAACTCGAGCAGCCCGGGGGCGGTGCAGAGCTGGTCCAGGGGAAGGCGGGATGGGGGGATCACACTGGCCAGCTGCATCAGAGTTGCCGCCCGGGCATTGAGCAGATGCACCTGGTTGGCCCCATCCACGATCAACCAACCCTCCGGATCCTCCACCACCCAGCCCACCAGCAGGGAGGCCGGCAGGGCTGGCGAGGGCCGCTGGCGCTGGAGGCGGCGGGCCAGCAGCCAGCCCGCTAAGCCGCCCAACAGAAACCCCAGAAGCGCCTGCATCAACCAAAGCGATAACCAAAGCCTCTCACGGTGACCAGATGTTCGGGCGCGGAGGGATTGCTCTCCAGTTTTTCGCGCAGCCAGCGGATATGCACATCCACGGTTTTGCTGTCACCGAAATAGTCTTGTCCCCAGATGTGTTGCAGCAACTTGTCGCGACTCCAGACGCGGCGCGGATGTTGCATGAACAGCTCCAGCAGGCGGTACTCCTTGGGAGAAAGATTCACGTCGAGACCATCGCGGGTCACGCGGCATTCCTCGGGATAGAGACGCAGGTTGGCATGCTCCAGCACCACCGGCATGGCCGTGGTGGAGAGGCTGCGTCGCAGCAGAGCCCGGCAGCGGGCCACCAGCTCCCGCATGCCGAAGGGCTTGACCAGATAATCATCGGCGCCCACCTCCAGGCCGCGGACCCGATCGGCTTCGGAATCGCGAGCGCTGACCACCAGGATCGGCGTGCTGTCTCCGGAGCGGCGCAGCTGGCGGCAGAGCTCCAGCCCATCCAGGCCGGGCAGCATTAGATCGAGCACCACCAGGGCGAAGGGTGGTTCCGGGCTCGATCCCGCCTGGAGCGCCTTGAGGGCATCTCGGCCGTTGGCGAAAGCGGTGACATGAAATCCCTCCTGGCCCAGGGCCTCGAGGATGGTCTCCCGGATCGTGTCGTCGTCTTCAACCAGCAGCAGGGAGCATTCCATCTCCCTATTCTCCGCTTCGATCGAGCCACTCCAAAACAGCTGGGTCACCGCGTCGGCAAATGGCTGACCACCAAATGGCGTTCTGCGTCGAATGTCAGCCAGCCCTCCTGGCGCAGCTGCCCGATCACGCGAGTGACGGTGACCCGGGTGGTTCCCACCGCATTGGCGATGTCCTGATGGGTGAAGCGCACATGCAACCGTAGGCCTTGGTCGCAGGGGTGGCCGTAATCGCTGACGAGCATCTCCAAAAAGCCCCGCACCCGTTCTTCCACCCGCCGCAGCGCCATCAGGGCCAGCAGCGATTGGCTCTGGCGATAACGCTGCACCACCGCCTCCAGCATGGCCGAGGCCAAGCGTGGCTGGCGGCGCAGCTCGTTGGCCGGCAAGCAGAGCAGATCGGTATCCACCAACGTGGTGGCTTGATAAGCCAGAACGGCGCTGAGGGGATCGCCGAAGGGTTCATTCGGCCCGGCCAAACCCAGCAGGGTTTCATCGCCATGGATGGTGATGGCGCCGAGGCGCACCATGCCGCGCACCACCAGCCAGAAGTTGTGCTTCAACAGCGGCACACGGCTGCCGGCGGTGAGATGCACGAGGGCATTTTGGCGATAGCTGGCTTCCAGCAGCTCCCGGAAGTCGTCACCGCACTGCTGCGCGGGCGTCGGCGACATCACCATGGCTTTGAAGCATGTGTCAAAGGCGACCCTATGGGCGCCATCGGCGCCACAGGCAAAGGTGAGGTAGTGCGCCTGTTAAGGCATGGTTAACGCTTCGCTGTGCTGGGCGATGGATGGCCGGCGCTGGAGGAAGGCGTGCAGCCCAGTTCGGCAATCGCGTTGGAGCAAAAAAAAGAGCGGCATCAGCCGCTCCGGGTCCCTCAGCTTCGACCACCAGGGTTATTGATCCGGTCGAGCCCTGAAATCAGGAGCCGATGCGAGCAACGGCGGCGCGGGATTTCTTCACCAGGTCGCTCGGCAGGGGCACGTAGCCCAGGTCATCGGCCTTGTTCTGAGCCGCTGGGCTGAGCAGGAACAACATGGCGCGTCGGATGGCTCCAGCTTTCTCCCCATTGCCCTTTTCGTAGGCGAGGATCCAGGTGAGTGTGGAGATGGGGTAGCTGTCCGCACCCTGGGGGTTCGGATCTTCGCCGGCAAGGTTGCTGTCGAGCTGCACGTTGGCGAGAGCCGCCCGGCCGCCCTTGAGGTCCGGCTTCACGAACTTGCCCGCCCGGTTCTGAAGCGCGGCCGCCTTGATCTTTCCGCGCACGAACGCCTGATTGATGTAGCCGATCGAGCCGGGTGTGTTGCTGATCGAGGCCGCCACGCCCTCGTTGCCCTTGCCGCCGAGGCCCACCGGCCAGTTCACACTCTTGCCTTCACCCACCTTGCTCTTCCACTCCGAGGAGAAGGAGGACAGGGAGTTGGTGAAGGCGAAGGTGGTGCCGGAACCATCGGAGCGATGCACCACGGTGATCGGCCCACTGCCGCACTTGAGCTGGCTCCAGTTGTTGATCTTGCCCAGGAAGATGTTGGCCAACTGCTGCTGAGTGAGTTTCAGATCAGCACAATCCGACTTGTTGAAGCCGATCGCAATCGTGCCGCCCACCGAAGGGAACTGGATCACGCCGCGCTTCACCTTGGCGGCCTCTGAGGCTTTGATCGGTTCATCGGTGGCGCCAAAATCCACGGTGCCCGCCACGAACTGACGCACGCCGGCACCGGAACCCACCGATTGGTAGTTCACCTTGATGCCACTGCTGGCCAAAGCCGCAAAAGCGCTTTGGTAGAAAGGGGCTGGGAAGGTGGCACCAGCGCCGTTGATCGTGGGAGCGCCCTGGGCGAGCACGGCCAAGGTGGAGCCGGAGATGAGCACGGCGCCCAGGCCAAGGATGGAAGCCTTCTTCGCGAAGGACATTGGTGCTGGTGGAAAGGACCGACACCTGGATAGCAAGCCGCCACACCCCGGGGCGTTATGGGGTGTTTAAGGACGAGCAGCCACCTCGCTATCCCAGGCAGAATGGAGAAGTGTTGGCAGAGCCGTGTGGAATCCAGTTACAACGATCCATCCCCCGCCGATGAGACGCCCCGCGGTGACACCGTGCGCTCGCCGCTGGAGGCCCACAGCAGCTATCGCGGCAGCGGCTGGTCCCCGCAACGGTTGGTCTTCCATCAGAATCTCGAAACATTCGCTGATCGGGTCGGGCTGCTGGTGGGCCTGCAGGCCAACGGCAAGCTCAGCCAGGAGGCGGCCTACGCGCAGATCCGCCAGCTCTGGAAAGACCTCAAGCAGAGTAAGGACAGCCTGATCGATGGCGATTCGAGTAAGGGTTAGGGAAGCTTTGCTCTTTGCGATCAATAAGGCTCCCAGCCAAAATCACGAGGCAGGCTATGGATTAGCAGGGAAGGATGGTTGGGTCGTCGGAGTGAACGAATTAAGGATCTCTCTAGACATCGCGATTCCCGGCTCCCGTTGACCTGGATGGTCCAGCCAGATGATGAGTCGCATTCATCCCATCCACCGGTCATCAGAATTATACAAGCTGCCTTTAAATTGTATTCCAACTTTTAATTTCCTGGCCACTCATTTGTGCCCCAGCTTCAGGATTAAGCTGGCACCGTTTTCTGTGCCAGCCCTGGCATGAACCGCCGCTCGTGGGGATAGCCGCGCAGCATCCGATTCCAATACAGCATTGGCAGCACATTGCGCTTCATAAACCACATGCTCCAGCGCTCTTGGGTGGGGTCCAAGGGGAACGAAGGAACCGGCTCTCCTTTGTAGTTGAACTCCGCCATGATCGTGCGCCCGTAGCCGGTGATCAGCGGACAGCAGGCGTAGCCGTCGTAGCGGGCTGTGAGCGGTTGGCCATCCAGATGGGCCAGCAGGTTCGCCACCAGCACTGGTGCCTGGCCGCGAATCGCCGCGGCGGTTTTTGAATTCGGCAGGGAGGAGACATCCCCCAAGGAGAACACATTGGGGTAGCGCACATGTTGGGTGCTGAACTGATCCACCTCCACCCAGCCACCGGGGGCAGCCACCGCCAGGGGGCTGTTGGCCACCACATCTGGCGCCGCCATCGGTGGGGTGACGTGCAGCATGTCGAAGCGGATCACCTCCTCCCGCTGCGACTCTCCCTCGCGCACATCAAACACCGCCTCGCGCGAGGCGGAGCGCACCTCGCGCAGCGTGTGCTGATAGCGGGCTTGAATGCCGCGCCGGGCCACCACCTGCCGCAGCGGTTCGGCAAAGGTGGGAATCGCGAAGATGCCCGGGGTGGCCGTGGCGTAGATCACCGTGCTGCGCTCCGCCACGGCGGGATCACGGCGGAATACATCATCCGCCAGATACATGATCTTCTGGGGCGCCCCGGCGCACTTGATCGGCGTTTGCGGGAAGGTGAACAGGGCGGTGCCGCCCTGGAACGCCTGAATCGTCTTCCAGGTGTAAGGCAGCAGGTCGCGGCGGTAGTTGCTGGTGATGCCGTTCTGGCCAAGGGCCTCCGGCAGCCCGGCGATCCGCTCCCAGCAGAGCTTGATGCCCGTTGCCACCACCAGCACGTCGTACCCCAGGGTGTCGCCAGCGCTGGTGCTGACCTGGCCGGCGTCCGGGTCGAATCCCGTGGCGGCGGCCCGGATCCAGCGCACACCGGCGGGGATCAGCCCCGCTTCAGGGCGCCGGGTTTCCTCCAGGCTGAACACCCCCGCGGCCACGAGGGTCCAGCCGGGTTGGTAGTCGTGCTGGTCCGATGGTTCCAGCAGCGTGATGTCCAAGGTTGGGCGGGCCCGCTTCAGCTGGGCGGCCACGGTGAGACCTGCCGCGCCGCCGCCAACGATCAAAACCTGGTGATGGGACATCCTCACCCCCCCGGGCGTGTGAATCGGGATAACGCCGTCATTTTGGGCAGCTTGGCCCGGGCGCGCATGAGTCTTCAGATCCTGTTCGGATGGGCGCTTGTCAAGGATGGGCGGCGTCAGCGGCGCAGGTCTCGGCGGTGGAGTTCACGCGAAGAACCAGCGCCGCAATCCAGCCGAATGGGGCCCTCGCTCAGGGCTGGCGCCTCAGACCGGAGGGGGAAGCCAGAGTCGCCTCCTTGAGGTTCTGTATCAGCAAGCACTCGCCCTCAAAGCGGAGGTCTAGCTTGAAGACGACCAGCGCGACGACGACGATGTTTCTCAAGATCCGCCATGACGATGACAGCAGCCTCGTGGAGGTGCTGGATCTCAAGCAGCTGTTCGATCCCTTTCAGGCCAACGTTCAGGGGCGCATCCATGCTGGCGAGGAGATGCAGGACCCGGACGACTACCCCAAGCAGGAGCTGAGCTTTCCCTCCGGTGAAGCGCTGCCGCGTTGCTGGCTGGATGCCCACTATCCCCACTGAGGCGTCTTGGGCGAAGCGAGGCGCGCCCAACTGGTCTTGGGCGCCATGCCCTGGGCGATCCGCTGGCTGGTGTGGATTCAGCGTGGCTGGGCGTTGAGCCCCTCGGCGCCGACGGCCTCGGACCAAGGCATCGCCCCAACAAGCAGGTTGCCAGTCAGGCTCAGGCAAGCCCCTAATATCCGATAGGATTCACGGCAATCCGGTCCTGCTCAGGAGCCGGCTGGTCTTCACGCTCCGGAACCTCAGCTCGCCTGAAGGCCTCCCCGCGCCGCTGACGGCCCTTCCCGATCGACACCAGCAGCCTCCATGGGCATCCGCGTCGCCAACGTCAGCAAGAGCTTCGGTGACTTCAAAGCTGTCCAGGAGGTGAGTCTCGATGTCGAGAGCGGCTCGCTGGTGGCCCTGCTGGGCCCCTCCGGATCCGGCAAGAGCACCCTGCTGCGCTTGATCGCCGGGCTGGAGAAGACGGACAGCGGGCGCATCTGGATCACCGGTGAAGAGGCGACCGAGCGTTCCGTCCAAGCGCGAGAGGTGGGCTTCGTGTTCCAACACTTCGCCCTGTTCAAGCACCGCACCGTGCGCCAGAACGTGGCCTTCGGGTTGGAGCTGCGGCGCTGGAAACGGCCAGCGATTCAGCGCCGCGTCGATGAGCTGCTGGATCTGGTCCAGCTGCGGGGGTATGGGGGCCGTTATCCCTCTCAGCTCTCGGGCGGCCAGAGGCAGCGGGTGGCGCTGGCCCGCGCCCTGGCGGTGCAGCCGCGGGTGCTGTTGCTCGATGAACCGTTCAGCGCCCTTGACGCCAAGGTGCGCAAGGAACTGCGGGCCTGGTTGCGCAATCTCCACGATGAGATGCACGTCACCACGGTGATCGTCACCCACGACCAGGAGGAGGCGATGGAGGTGGCCGATCGCATTGTGGTGATGAATGAGGGACGGATCGAGCAGATCGGCACTCCGGTCGAGATCTATGACCAGCCGGCCACGCCCTTCGTGATGAGCTTTGTGGGGGCGGTCAATGAGCTGCCCAGCGGCGCACTGCCCGTGGGCGCCAAAGCGGCCGCTCCCCAGGCCGATGGCCGCATCTTCGTGCGTCCCCACCACGTGCAGGTGCATGCCACTCCCCAGCCCGGCACGGTGCCGGCGCGGCTGCGTCGCCTCACCCACATGGGCCGCGACCTGCAAGCGGAGCTGGTGCTCGATTCCGAGGAGGTGGTGATGGCCCAGTTCCCCCGGGAGGGGATCGACTACCGCGGCCTGAAGCCCGGCGATCTCCTGCACGTGATCAGCCGCCAGGCCCATTCCTTCGAGCCGGACTACTCGATCTGAGGCATTTCCCAGACCGTATCGGTGGCGGCAATGGGGCTTGAACCGAGCCGGCCGGCTTCACAGGAAGACGAAATTGGCCGTCGTCAGAGCGACATTGATCTGGATGCTGTCCTGGGAAGGACTGCCGATCCCTACGCCGTCCCAGTCGATGGCGTACTTGTTGGAGCCAAGGCTGACGATGTTGGCTGCGAAGGAGCCGCCGCTGATGCCGACCTGGATGAGATCGTTGCCGCTGCTCAAATCGGTGATCGTATCGGTGTCCGCCAGGCCATCATTGAGTTCGGCGTCAAAGACGAAGCGGTCGTTGTTGGCGCCTCCAGTGAGGCGGTCATTGCCGAAACCTCCGATCAGGGTGTCATTGCCGCTGCCGCCCCTGAGGGTGTCGTTGCCGTCACCGCCATCGAGAACATTGGCCCCTGCGTTGCCGCTGAGGATGTTGGCGAGGGCGTTACCCGTGCCGTTGATAGCGCTGCTACCGGTGAGCGTGAGCTGCTCCACATTGAGAAGACCGGCCAGTGAACAGGTGATCGAGGACTGCACCAGATCGGTGCCTTCGCCTGCCGCTTCCAGAATGCTGTCCATGGGGCTGTCGACCACGTAGATGTCGTTGCCTGTGCCGCCGACCATGGAGTCGCTGCCGCTGCCGCCACTGATCTTGTTGGCCTGGGCATTGCCGGTCAGGACGTTGTCGAGATCATTGCCAGTAGCATTGATTATAGCGCTGCCACCCAGCGTGGGATTTTCTATATTGGTGCTGAGGATATAGGGGACTATGGAGATGATGCTATCACTTCCTTCGCCGAGTTCCTCCCCGACTATATCTCCAGGATTGTCGACGAAGTAATTGTCATTTCCCTTGCCTCCGTACATCTGATCGGCTTCGCTGCCGCCGTCGATCACATCATTGGCAGAACCGCCGACGAGGTAATCGTCTCCCGCCAGGCCATAGAGGATGTTCGCGCCCACGCCATCACCATAGATCGTATTGGCCGAGGCATTACCGGTGCCAATCAAATTGGTTCCGATGAGCTGCAAATTCTCCACATTGGCACTAAGAGTACAAGAAAAGCCAACGACTACTCTGTCGGTCCCCTCGTTCAGATTCTCGGTGATGGTATTGGTCGGGTTTTCGAGAAGGTAGAAGTCGTCCCCCTGCCTGCCGATCAGCAGGTTGATCCCCTGGCCGCCGTAGAGCCTGTCGTTGCCGCTGCCGCCGTTGAGGGTGTCGTTGCCGGCCAGTCCCATCAGGGTGTCGGCGCCCTCTCCACCCAGGATGGAATCCGCCAGAGATGTCCCGCGGATCGCGTCAGCGGTGGCGTAGCCCGTCTGCGTCACGGTCTGCGTAAAGGCATCGAACGCCCATGCGGAGACGCTGTTGGCTCCCGTTGCACTGGTCGTGTAGGTACCTCCCAAACCGGCGGGACCATAGAGAGCCGCGGCGGCGGCCTGATCGAGCGGCTTGAGGGTTGCGGCAATCGCCGAGCCATCTCCCACCGTGGCCATGATCGTGAGGCTGGGATCATCTGCAGCGAGCACCTGGTCGTGGTTTGCCCCCGAGGCTCCGTTGTAGACAATTTCGGTGGGGTGCTTCAGGCCGATGGCGTGGCCGATCTCATGGAGCAGCGTTCCGGCATTCACTTGAGCGCCTATCCCGCTGCCGGAGACGAACCTCGTGTTCATGAACACGTCGCCAGAGGCATCAAGGCTTGTGGTGAAGTGGGGATAGGTAAAGAAGTTCCAGTTTCCGAAGGGATAGAAAGCGATGCCACCGCTGCCGGCATAGGAGGGGCCGGTTGTGCTGTTGAAATCCACCAGTTGGAAGTTGATATCCCCTTGACCTGGCGCCACCTCCAGGAACACCAGGCCGCAGGCCGCCGACCACTGGCCGAGAGCGGCCCGGGCTTGGGCTTTCATGGTTTGAGTGAAGGCCTGGAAACTGGCCACGCTGGCGGCGGTGAAGCCTGCGATGGCGCCGAGATAGCCAGGTGCGGTGGTGGGGAAGGAATAGGTGACGATCACCGGCAAGCCCGTGACCTCGATGCCGTTCCAGTAGGAACACCGCTCCGCAGAGCGGTTGAATCGCTGACGATTGGCATGACCTGAGAGCGGAGACCTCTAAATATTTGCAGCATTTTTCGGTGAGCCTGGCTCCGCTGGATGGGCGTCGCCATAAAGCGTTTCATCGATTCCTCACCCCACGCCCCGTGCACGGCACTGTCGAATCCTTAGGCCTCAGGGATGACTTGGAACCCTGCCCGGTTGGGATGGCGGAGGTACTGGTTCAAGTCTTCTGAGAAGCGATCAACTGCGGGCCGGAGCCATGCCCCGGAGGCGGCCACAATCTGCTGTCCTCCGGGATGCTCGTCTTCCTTCTCTGTCGGCTGGAGGGCGGGCCCAACATTCCCTGGCCGGCGGATCCGCAGAGTCGGAGGAAGGGCGTTCTCGGACACCCGGCGTACGGTCAGTTCATGGCATGTTTGATAACCCGTCGCTCCAATCCGCGCATCGGCTCATCGAGGGACTGGAGGGGGCCCAGATCCCACGTGCAGCGGCTCAGTTGCGCTCTTCTTCTGCGCAGCCGGCGCAGTTGTCGTTCTCTGGCCCAATGAACCGGCTGATCAGCACGCTGAGCATCACAGCGTTGACAAGCGGTTCGGTGATACCCAGCACGACACTCGCCCCCGGGCTGGCAGCGGTGAGGGACGTGGCCGGCTGGTGCTGAAAGGGGCCAGCCTTCAGGACCACAGCTTGGTACCCGACTCGGTCATCTGATCGGCCCGCCCGGGAACCAGGTGCGATTTGGCCCCGTCGCGTTGGGACTTGGCTGTTGGCTCACCCGCTTCAGGGTTGGCGCCGCACCAGTTGCCGGCCCGTGAGGCGCCAGCCACGCTGCAGCCGCAGCCGCCAGATCGCCAGATTCGGCCAGGCCAGCCGGCCCTTGGACGTGCGCACCAGAGCCAGCCCGACCAGCACCAGCGGTACACCCAGCACCAATGGCGTGGTGAGCACGCCGATGGCGATCAGCAGCGTGGCTCCGAGGTTGTTGGGCAGCGGGCGGACCCGGGCGGAGGGGACCACAGCCATGGCAGTGACGGACGACACCCCTCCTAGCGACCCCGCGACACGGACAACGTGGGCAGGACCACACCCGCAGATCAGGTCGGAGGCCTTTCGAGAGCAATCCTGATGCATCGTGTCTCCATCGGCTCACTCTCAATCGGCCGACCCCCGGCGGCCGGCGCTTCACCGGTCGTCACTCCATCGGCAGCTCCGCCACGAGCCTTAAGCCGCGGCCGGCGGCGGGGCGATCGGAGCCGCCAGTGGCGGCGTGGCGGCCTCGATCGGCCAGGGCGAGGCGGGATCCTGAGGCGCCAGTTCCAGACCCACTTCCACGCCGAGATGCTGATTGGAGCGGCCGGTGATCAGCATCGAGGAGCGCTCCCGGGTGGCGATCATCCACAGCCACTTGGTCAGCAGGGTGACCCGGTTCTCCCTGGCCGGCATGAACAACAAATGGGCCACGCCCCAGAACAGCCAGCCCAGCGGTCCGCTGAGCCGCAGGCCGCGCAGATCGGCAACGGCGAACATCCGGCCGACGACCGCCATGCTGCCGAAGTCAAACCAACGGAAGGGTGCGTGCTGGCGCCCTTGGAGGCTGCGGAGGATGTCCTGGGCGACCCAGCCGCCCATCTGCACCGCCGGACCCGCCATCCCCGGCAGGGGCTCGCCATCGGCGGTGTGGCTGTAGCTGCAGAGATCCCCCACCACCCGGATTTCGGGATGGCCTGGAATCGAGAAATCAGGCTCCACCACCACGCGCCCGCCGCGGTCCACAGTGCAACCGCTGCGCTCGGCCAGCACCTTGCCGAGATGGGAGGCTCGCACCCCCGCGGTCCAACAGATGGTGGCGGCCTCCAGGCTGCGCACCCCCGCGGCGGTGTTGACGTGAACGCGGCCGGCCTCGATCGCCTGAACGCGCCCGCTCAGCAGCAGCTCCACCCCCTGGCTCCGTAAAAACTCCGCGGTGGCCGTCCCGAGGGAGGGATGCATGGCCCGTAGCAGGCGATCGCCTGGATCCACCAACGTGAGTTGGCAATCCGCGGGGGCCAATTGCTTGAAATCACGGCGGATCGTGTGGCGCATCAGCTCCATCAGGCTGCCGCTGAGTTCGCAGCCCGTGGGCCCGCCGCCGATCACCACCACCGACTGCAAAAATCGGCGCCGTTCGGGGGCCGGGGTCTGTTCGGCCTCCTCCAGGGCGCTGAGCAGGCGGCGCCGGATCTCATCGGCGTGCTCGAGGATCTTCATCGGTGGCGCCAGCGGACGCCACTCCTCATGGCCGAAGGAGCTGCTGCCGGAGCCGCAGGCCAGGATCAGCCAGTCGTAGCCGTAGCGCCGGTCGTTGAACACCAGTTCGCGCTTCTCCACGTCGATGTCGTCCACCTCTCCCAGCAGCACCTGCACATTCGGGGCCTCGCCCACCAGACGCCGCAGCGGCATGGCCACATCCGCCTCAGCCACCAGGCCGCTGGCCACCTGATACAGCAGCGGTTGAAACAGGTGGAAGTTGCGCTTGTCGATCAGCGTCACCCGCACGGGCTGGCCGATCAAGGCATGGCAGGCCTTGAGACCAGCGAAGCCTCCCCCCACGATCACCACATGGGGCAGTTGGCGCACACGGGTGTCCGGTGGCGAGAGCTCCAGGAAGAACCGTTCAGGGGCCATGCCGGCTGGGTGGGAGTCAGATCACGGTAACGAGAGCAACGTGCCCGGGCGGCTGGGGTTGCCACGTGCAAACCTCCAGTGGCGGCAGGGCGTTCCAAAGGGTCATCGCCCAACAGAGTTGACCACCGCCCGAGCGGAGCTGGAGATCCAGCCAGCGGGTTCGGCCTCGGCTGGAGCCACGGTCGAAAGCCTGAATGACCCCCATGGATCAACAAGGATCTAGAAAATCCCTTATCCTTTTGTTTACAAACGGACGCCACAGAGCCGGCAGTGGCGTGCATCGCTGGAATGGTCCTCAGCGCCGCAGGCCTGGCAGCGCAGGGCAGACAGGGCGTCCGGCGCGCCGTCCGGCACGGGAGAAGGTGGGGGTGGAAGGGGGAGTGGTGGCGCATTCATGGGCGCACTCGGGGTTGCGGGGGGCGCCTGGGCCGCAGGGCTGGCAACGGCGGTTGCGGTGGCTGCTGGGCAGGCGAGGGTGATCGGGGTGGCCTCAGGGCTGGCTGCGGCGCTGGCGCTAGAGCTGGCCGCGGCAGTGGCTTCGCGGCGGCCCTCGGCCAAGGCCGCGCCGAGGATGCCGGTGGGCACGGCGATGATGCTGTAGCCCAGCAACATCACCACCGAGGCCATCACCCGCCCCAGGTCCGTGACCGGGGCCACATCGCCGTAACCCACCGTGGTGATCGTGACCACCGCCCAATAAATACCGACAGGGATGCTGCGAAAGCCTGGATTGCCCACCTCGATCAAATACATCAACGCACCGATCACCACCACCAGGGACACCATCACCAGCAGGAAGGCGGCGATCTTGCGCCGCGAAGCCAGCAAGGCCCGGCCAAGCAGTTCCGATTCCTCCAGGTAGGCCCCCAGCCGCAGCACCCGGAACAGGCGCAGCAGGCGCAGTACCCGGAGCACCCGTAACACCAGATACACCTGGCTGCCGCTAAGCAGCAGCTCCAGGAAGGTGGGCACGATCGCCGCCAGGTCCACCAGGCCGAGGAAGCTGGTGGCGTAGCGCCAGGGCTGGGCCAGGGTCAGCAGCCTCAGCAGATATTCGTAGCCGAACAGCAGCGTGAAGCCGATTTCCAGGGCCCTGAAGGCGCCGGCATGGGCCACCCTTAGGGGCGGCTCGCTCTCCAGCAGCACCGCCACCACGCTGGCGGCGATCGCCACCAACAAGGCGCGATCAAACAGCCGCCCCGCCGTGGTGTCGGATTCGAAAATCGTTTGCCGCAAGCGCGCCCTGCCCACCAGCTGCTGGGTGAGGAACGCCAGGGCCAGCAGGCTGGCGATCCCGAGCAGGGCGATCAGGGGCAGGGGTGCCTGGAGCAACAGCTGGGCCAGCGTCCGGCTGAGGCGGCTCAGTTCGCCTGGTGGCGCCAGGGCCCCGAGCGAATCGAGCCCGAAGCTGAGGCCGGCCGCCGCGTCAGAGGCCGCTCTCCAGGAGTGGAGCTGAGACAGGCAAGCCACGGGCGGGGCCCTTGCTGGGCGCTTTCACAGCCAGCAGCATCGCGCTGGGGCGATGGCCTGGCCAACGCGGGTGGTCTACACCAGTTCGCCATCGGGCCGAGAAGCGATAGGAGCCATAGCGGTGCCTGCTGGACCCGCCGCGGGTCGGGTCAGCGGCAGTTGAGCCTTCAAGATTGCCTTGGGCTGAAGTGCCCATCCCCGCCGATTCGATCTGGAGCGTCTCTCTCATTGCTGGATGAGCTCTCTGAGCTCGAGATCAGTGCCAATGACTTGAGATGCCCAGAGCGGTCTGGAGGGCTTCGGCTCGGGGCGCTGCCAGGGTTGCCCTGTTCAGGCTGAATGTCAGGCGCTACCGCCAGGCCCATCAGCTGTCCATGAACGCTCAGAATGGGCCAAATAGGAATGCCCGATCCTGACGATCAGAACTCAGGGCTACTGAAAGTAAGCCCCACACCTGCCAAAGCGTACAGAAATCCCCCCCCCGCGGGGAGTCATGAGAAGGGATGATCGGACTGGCTGTGCTGTGCGCTCGCCGCACACCCTTCCATGCTGCCGGCCCCAGTCAGCGCTGGATGGCCAGGCTGGCCAGGATCCTCGTTCATCCGCAACAGGATTCAGCATTCTGATCCTAAGAATTATGAAGAATCGTCGATAGGCGCTCTGCCCGGGCTAGGGTCCCTATGTCAGAAAAACAATCCAAGTCCGTTAAACTTTTTAGGACACCCATCAAGCAAGTTGCCTGGAGAAGTTGCCTGGAGCCCTCTTCGCCAGCCGGTGCTTATTGTCCATAACGATCATTCCGGTCACTACAGGCTGGATTTATTATCGTTGTTCGATTTGCTCAGTCTTTTCTGCTTGTTGACCAAGCAATAGTTAGGATCAAGTACTTGATTGCCTCTTGCGATCGTGATTCTTGAATGGCCCACTATCGAGCTATCGCTGCGATCCTGGCGGCCGTTTCGGGCCTGGTCAAGGAGCGTTATCCACGCGCTGAGTTCGGCTCGTCGTTGTCCGTTGCGTCCCTGCAGCCGAGCACTGTCGAGAAGGGGCTAACAGGAGAAGGGATCGCGATCTGTTTGTGGCGTGTCGCCCTCAATGGCCAACGACGCAATCGAGGCCCCCGCTTGGATGCATTGGGCAATCGATTCAAGCCGTCCCTTCCCCTGGATTTGTCGATATTGGTGATTCCCTATTCGGCAGATGCTGAACGCCAAGCCAGAATGCTTGGCTGGGTGATGCGAACGTTTGAGGATGCGGGCACCTTGACTGCAGCCCAACTTAACTTTTACTTGGCTGAATCCGATGTCTTTTCACCGGAAGAGAATGTCGTCTTGGTTTGCGATCCCCTGGCTTTAGCAGACCATTTGGCGCTGTGGGATCGGCTCAAGCAACTCCCTCCTGCCGCCAATTATCTGGTGAGGATGGTACTCCTTGACAGTCTCGAGTCATTCTCTGAAGGCCCTCTCGTCAATACCCGAGAATTCCAGATCGGCGTGGTGCAGTCATCATGATGATCGATCGCCGTCTCTTCTCTCCCGACATCCTCGTCCTGAGGGCCCCCTTGGCGTTGAAGCTGCGCGATGTTTCGGATTTATCGCTGGTCAGCGACGACCTGCTGATCACGGCAACCGAGACAAGTCCTGCCCGGCGAAGCATTGCGCTCAGGGCAACCCCCAGTGGCATTTGGACTGCTCCCGGCGTGCCTTGCCTCCGCCCTGAGGATGCCATCAACCCCGCCCGTTGGAGTGCCCTGGCACAGCCCTTTGAAATCCAGGTCAGCGATCCCGGTGATCGCTACCTACCGATGCGTCTGGTTGCTCGGCTTCCCGCAGAGGCAGCCATTGCCTGGCCAAACTTTTCGTCCCTGCCCGCTGGGATTCGAACCGCGCTGACGCCGCCCGGCAGCCCAGTCGGCTCCACTCCGGATTTCGTACCTCTTTTTCCTGCCACCGCCCGAAAGCCCTCGGCCAGCATGGCTCAAGTCTATTCTCATCTCGCGATGGCCAGCCGAGGAGTGCCGGTCGGTAATGCCAGCTTTGCGGTGATGACGGTGAGTATTGGTGGCTCCATCCGGGGTGTAGGAATCGCCGACAGCAATGGCGCTGTGCAGGTGAATTTCCCTTACCCGCTGTTGCCCGCCGCCAGCCCGGCGGAACGAGCTGCGGGCACGACCCGGTTTGAGTGGCAGGTCACAATTGCGGTGTATTGCGGACAACTGGCGGTGATGCCTAATGGCGAGCCGCCACTGTTGAGCACCATTTTGGCCCAGCTCAACCGCACCCCTTCGCGCCTACTGGCAAGGCTGGAGAGGCTCACCCCCCTGCCCAGTCAAACGCTCCGTCTCGGGCAACCGCTGGTGTTGCGCAGCGCCCGAGCCGCGCCCAACCCATCCTCCAGTCTTTTTCTCCTCCCCACCTGAATCCCTAGGTCCCCAACCATGCCTGAATATCTTGCTCCCGGCGTCTTCATCGAGGAAACCTCCTATCGTGCCAAATCGATTGAAGGGGTCAGTACAACGACAACGGGATTTGTTGGTGCCAGCCGTTATGGACCGATTGATCTGGAACCGGAGCTGATCACCTCGGTCGTCGAGTTTGAGCAGACCTTTGGCGGCAGGCTCCCTCTCGATTGGGGTGGTGGTCCAGTGGATAACCATCTTTGGAACGCTGTACGAGCATTTTTTGAAGAGGGTGGCAAACGTCTCTACGTCGCCCGTGCCTTCAGCCCTAGTGGCAGCGATTCCACGGATTTCGTACGTGATTGCGCCAGCGTGGTCAATCCGCTCCCTCCGGCTAACGTCACCATGCGAGCTCGTTTCCCGGGCCGAGCTGGCGAGGCGCGGGTGCGGCTGAGCTTTCTTCGCGGTCAAAACCGGTTCACCATGGAAGACGGCGTCGCCAGGGTGCGTGGCGCACGCCATCGCGATGTGGTGCGAGTCACGGGCTTTGTCGTCGGTGGCGCTGACCGGTCGGGTCTCTACCTGCTCACCTACGCCGCGCTCACCAACACCTGGACCTTCCGTGGTTCCACCGATGGGGCGCCTGGCACCTCGATCGAGTTTGTGATGCAGGATCTCGCGGCGGCACGGGCCACGGTCCAGGTGCGGCCAATCACCGTGACCATCACGGTGGATCAGGTGTCACGGGAGCTGCCGAGCTATGTGGCCGCCGATCTAGCTCTCGATCCACTGCATGAGCAGGGCGGGGCGCAGGATTCTCTGTTTGCCCATTTTGCGGTTGAGCCTGCTTCGCAAGCCCGGGCCCGCACGATCCCGATCGTGATCTCCGCGATGACCGTGGCTGAAGCCCTGGCGGCGCGGACGGCTGCCCAGGCACGGGCGGCCACCTTGCTGACGGAGGCCAATACCGCAACGGCACGCGTCGGCACCCTCACCACGGCGCGCAACACAGCCCAGACCAACGCCACCAACGCCCGTACTGCAGCGACCACTGCTGAAGCGGCCGCGGTTGCGGCGGAGTCCGCGTCCGCCGCTGATGCCCCGGCCAAGAGAGCCACCGCAAACGCCGCAGCCGCCACCGCCACGGCACGCGAGGCCCAACTGGCGGCGGCGGAACTTGACCTTGCCGCAGCCGAACAGGCGCGCATCGCCGCGGTCGCCGCCAGCGATTCTGCCGCAGGCGAAGAGGCAGCGGCCGCAGCGGCCTACACCGCCACCGTCGCCAATGGCGGCACGATCGATGGGCTGACCTTCCTGAATGGCTACATCGCCGCGGCACAGGCCACCAACCGCTTCACGCGCGCCCAGCTCGATGCTGATCCAGCTTCAGCTGACATCACCACCGCGACGTTCCTGCTTCAGAATGGCAGCGACGGGCAAGCTCCAAACGCCGCTGCATTTGCGGGAACCCAACTCACCAACAACCGCACCACCGGACTGCGGCAGTTCGAAGGCATTGAAGACATCTCCATCGTTGCCGCACCCGGATCCACTCGGCGCAACATGGGTGCCAACGAACCCCAGGCGATCGCCAATGCCTTGATCAGCCATGCCCGCGCGATGCGTTACCGCATCGCCGTGCTGGACAGCATCGAGGGACATAGCATTGCTGAAGTGCGCGCTTATCGCGGCCTGTTTGATTCCAGCCATGCCGCTCTCTATTACCCCTGGGTTCGCATCATCGATCCCAACACCGGCCAGGAAAATTATTATCCTCCTTCGGGCTTTGTCGCCGGCATTTATGCCCGCAATGACATCCAGCGCGCTGTCTACAAGGCACCCGCCAATGAAGTGGTAGGGCTCGCTCTTGGTTTTGAAAAGCGGCTGAATACTGCTCAGCAGGAGGTGCTGAACCCCGAGGGCATCAACTGCTTCCGCTTCTTTGAGGGCCGGGGCATGCGGCTGTGGGGTGCCCGCACAATCAGTTCCGATCCGGAATGGAAGTATGTGAACCTCCGCCGCTATTTTGCCTACGTCGAACGCTCGATCGAGAAGGGAACCCAGTGGGCCGTGTTTGAGCCGAACGGTTCACGTTTGTGGGCCAATGTGCGCCGAACCATCGAGGATTTCCTGCTGAATGAATGGCAGAATGGAGCCTTGCTCGGCGACCGGCCAGAGCAGGCCTATTTTGTCAAATGCGATCGGTCCACCATGTCGCAGAACGATCTCGATAACGGGCGCCTGGTGTGCCTGATCGGGCTGGCGCCGCTCCGCCCGGCTGAATTCGTCATCTTCCGCATCGGCCAGTGGACGGCCGATCGCAAACTCTGAGGAACCCCCCATGGCTGTCACCCGCGAACGTCCCTACGTCCAATTCAACTTTCTTGTCGATCTTGGCGATGGCAACACCGAAGGACCTGATGCCGGATTTCAGGAGATCAGCGGTATAGGTATGGAAGTGACTGTTGCCGAATACCGTACTGGCAACAGTCGTGAGAATTCGGTGATGAAAATCACCGGTATGAACAAGTCCAGCGATGTCACCATGAAGCGTGGGGTCATCGGTTCGCTGAATCTCTACAAATGGCTGCATCAGATCCGCAATGGTGATGCCAATGCTCTGCGCACGGTCACAATTTCATTGCAGAGCGAAGACCATTCCCAGGCGGTACTGACCTGGAAGCTGCTGCGTGCCCGCATCATCAAACACACATCCGGCCCACTCAATGCCAAGGGCACCGATGTGGCCATGGAGGAACTGGTGCTCGCCTACGAGCGTCTGGAGATGGAATGAGCCATGGCGTCCCGTCTGCCTGGTCTGGCCTTCGACATCGTGGCGCCCTCAAGGCCGCCCGGGCTGCCCAGCATGGACGTGGCCTTGTTTGCCGGCTTCGCTGCCCGTGGGCCCTGCCACAGGGCACTGACCATGGATAGCGTTCAGGCTTATCTGGATACATTTGGTGGCGAGTTGCCGCTGGCTTGGGATGAGCGGCGTGGCACCACGATCAGGGCCCAATTGGCTGCTGCTGTGGCTGGTTTCTTCGCCAACGGTGGCACCCGCTGCCAGGTGATCCGGCTGGCGCGCACCCCGGCCCTGGCGGTGCGATGGGGCGAAACCCTCCCCGATCCGGATGGCGCCGAAGCGGCGCGGTTTCCCATCAGCGGTGCGCTGGCCCGCCTGCCCGGGGCGGGGTCCCTGGTGTTTGAACCAGCCCAGCTGGCGGCGGCCAGTCTGGGCAGCTGGGCCGACGCCATGACGCTTGCGGTCCGCACCGAGAGGCTGCCCTTGACGATCGCCTCGGCCACCCCCCTGCCCCATGGGTTCCGCTTCCCCGACCGCAACGGAGTCGCGGTCGGGGATCTCCTCGACATCGCCGATGCTGATGGCGGCACCCGGCGGTTTGCCCGGGTGGTGCGTCGCGAGGGGGGGGATGTGCTGGCTGTTTGGGCCGGAGCCTTCACGTCGATGGCCGATGACACCGGGCCATCGCTGAACCTCACGGTGCAGGGCGCGGCAGCCCAATTCCAGCCTGGCCCCAGCGCCAGGCTGCTTGCCGACCAACCTTTGACGGTGTCGCCAGGCGGTTGGTTGCCTCTTCCCAACGGCGGCGGCACGATCTGGCTGCGGGTGGACCGTCAAGATCGCCTCAGCCTGAGTGGCCCCGCCTGGAGAGTGGTGCCGCCCGCCCTGCCCATCCGCCCCTTCACGGTCCAGCGCCTGCAACTGTCCGTTCTGGCTCGACTCGGTTCGAGCAGTGCGCTGAGCACAGGCCTGGGAAGCGGCATCCTCGAGCCGCTGTCATTGTTCACCCTTGAGGACGACGACGGCTTCTATGCCGATCCGACCCATGCCGCCGCCCGTCCACGCCCGCTGTTCGCTGCCCCCGCGCCTGTCAGGGTCGCCCTCGTTGAAGCGCTCGCCAGGGCCGGAGGCCTTGCCGCGATCTGTTCCCGTTTCGGCACTGCCGCGGGCACGGCAGCTGAGGCGGACCTGTTGGCCGCGGGTTGGCTGCCCATCGGCCTGAGTCAAGAGTGGGGGCCAGCGGATCAACCCCTGGCGCCAACCCGACCGGCCCTGGCACGGGATGGCCTTTCGCGCCACGACGCCCAGATCCATCTCGACCCTGATCTGGCTGACCTTTCCAGCGCTTCGCTCGTCCCCCGCGCCCAGGCGCTGCGGGATCTGGAGGGAACAACCCTGCTCGGATTTCACGCCGCTCTCAACAGCGATGAAGACCCCTACGACGCCCCCAGTCTCCTGGCCCTGCCGGATGCCGCCCAACCGAGCTGGGAGCGCCGGCTCTCCGAGGGGCCGATCGCGCCTCCTCAACCGGGTGGCACCGTGCCACGGCGCTGGCGGGATCATCTCGGCGGCTGCGCGGGCGAGGAGGGCGCCCCCTTGAACGCACCCGATACCCGCCGCTTCCTTGATGGCGATACCAGGGTGATCGCCACTCCGGCCTTCACCGCACCGCATCCACCTCTGGTCTCTGGCGAGAGCTTCACCCTCCGCTGGACCTCCGTCGAACCGGAGCTCACCTACGCATTGGAGGAATCTCCTCGGGCTGATTTTGCGGCGGCGGCGGAGATCTGGCGCGGCAGCGCGACGGAATTGGTTGTTGCCGGTCGGCCCGAAGGCCTCTACTACTACCGGCTTCGCGCCGAAGCGGCTGGCAACGTCAGCGCCTATGCCGCCATTGGAATCACAGTTCAACGCAGTGAATACGTGGTGACGGGCCCGGACAAAGGCCGTCTGGCCCGGCTGCATGTCGCCCTGCTGCGGCTGGCGGCGGGCAGTGGCAACAGCTTTGCCCTCCTCTCCCTGCCCCAGAGCTGGCGTGCTGATGAGGCCGCACGGTACGCCGAGGATCTTGCCACCACCGCGCCGGGATTTGGCGTGCCGGTCCAGCTGGGGGATGCCGAATCCCGCTCCTTGTCGTTTGGCGCCATCCACCATCCCTGGCTGGCCTCAGGCGGCTCAGTGGCCACTTGTCCCGATGGTGCCCTCGCCGGAAGCATGGCCACCCGGGCGCGCCGCGATGGCGCCTGGGCGGCCCCTGCCAATCAGGCCCTGGCGGGAGCCATGGGCCTGGATCCGTCGCTGTCGCTGGCGGCTGCCGCCCGGTTGGAGGAGGCACGCGTCAACAGCCTCCGGGTCACCCCCCGGGGACTGATGGCCCTGGCCGCGATGACCCTGTCGGGGGACCCTGAATGGCGGCAGATCGGCACCCGCCGCCTGATGATCCTGCTGCGCCGCGCCCTGATGCGCACCGGCGCGGTGCATGTCTTTGAGCCGGACAATGCGGTGACGCGGCGGGCGGTCACCCGTAGCCTCACCCAGCTCCTGGACCAGCTGCAGCGTCGTGGCGCCTTTGCCGGGGCCAGCTCAGCGCAATCGTTCCGGGTTGCCGAAGCCAGGGCCAATGACGATGACGCGCTGCTCACCATCGACATTGCCGTGGCCCCCGCGGCACCGTTGCGCTTCCTCAACATCCGTCTGGCCCGGCGTGGGGCCGGGCTGGCGGTCAGTGAGGCCGTGTGATGACTCCCTATCCCTTCACAGCCTTCAATTTTTCGGTGGAGATCTACCCCGATGGCGACAGTGCGCCGCTGGTCTCCGCTGCGTTTGCTGATTGCGACGGCCTGGAAATGACCATGGATGTGAAAACCATCCGCGAGGGCGGCGCCAATGATCGCGCCATCCGCCTGGCCAACACCATCAGTTATGCCAACCTGACGTTGAAGCGCGGCATGACCCAAGACTTCGGCCTCTGGCGCTGGTTCGAACGTTCCGCCCGCGATCCGGCCCTCCGCGCCAACGCGGAAATCGTGTTGTTGGCAGCTGATGGCAGCACCGAACGGGCCCGTTTTCAGGTGGAGCGCTGTATGCCGATCAAGATCAAGGCGCCCGCACTCAGCGGCAAGGATGGACAGATTGCCGTAGAGGAACTCCAGATTGCCTATGAGAAGTTTCAGCTGGCCATGCCGAGGCAGTCGCCATGAGTGAAACCGCCCTTGCCAAGGCCAGGCTGATTGAGCTGAAGGAGGACTTCAGCGCGGAGCTGCCCGGAGGCAAGAAGGTGGCTGTGCAGTTCAACCCCGAAACCATGAAGGTCAGCTTTGCCAACCAGATCGTTCAGCCCCAGGGAGGGGATCAGGCTGCTGGCAATGCCGGGCGGCAATTTGTGGGTGCTGGAACAACCAAGCTGGCCATTTCCCTGTGGTTTGATGTAACAGCGATGACCGAGGCACCCCTGGACGACGTGCGCCGTCTGACGGCAGATGTGGTGCATTTCATCACACCAAGAAAATCGACGAGTGACCCGACCAAGCTGGCGCCGCCGGGCCTGCGTTTTTCCTGGGGCTCCTTCCTCTTCGACGGCATGGTGGAGTCGCTGGAGGAAACGCTGGAATTCTTCTCGCCGGCCGGCAAACCTTTGCGAGCCCAGGTGGGCCTGACGGTGAGCCAGCAAAAGATTCTTGTTGCCAGCTTCGAGGGCAGTGGCCGTCTGGGTCAGCGCCCGGGCCAGCACCCCTTCACCCCGGCCCGTGCCGGGGACAGCCTGGCCGGCCTCGCCGCCGCCAATGGCAAGGGGGCCGACTGGCAGGGCATCGCCGCTGCCAATGGCATCGAGGACCCGCTGCGGCTCAATCCCGGTGCGCTCATCGACCTCAACATCGGCGGCGGCGCGGCTCTCCCGCCGCCGCTGACACCACCCGTGCCCCCCGTCCGCCTGAGCTTTGGTTGAGGCACCACCATGCCTGTCGTCATTCAGCAATTCGAAGCCACCGCCGCCCCCGCTGAGCCGGAGACGGCCGCCGCCTCGCCGCCACCCCGGCCGCGTCTGCAGGACAGTCAGCGCCTGATGCGACAGCTCGCCGCCCGGGCGGCTCGCCTGAGGGCCCACTGATGACCGCTTCTTCCAGCGCCAGGCCCAGCACGGTCGCCCAGCAGCCGATCCGGGCGGCGCGGCCGGCGATCAGCATCGACGGCGAGCGTCAGACCGTGCTCGAGGCCAGCCTGTTGCGCTACGCGCTCACGGACAGCCTGGATGGCATGGCCCATGCCGAGCTGTGTTTCGGCAACTGGGGCGGTGGCGAAACCCCTGGCTTTCAATACTTTGATCGGCGTCTGCTTGATTTCGGCAAGGCGCTTACGGTCAGCCTCGGCAGCGACAACCTGTTTGTCGGTCGCATCAGTGCCATAGCGGCGGAGTATCCCGAGGCGGCCCCCCCCGAAATTCGTGTGCATGCCGAAGATCGCCTGCAGTCGCTGCGCATGACGCGCCGCAGCCGGACGTTTGACCAGGCAAACCTTGGCCGCATCGCCCGCCGCATCGCCAGCGACCATGGCCTGACCCCGGACATTGGCGTGGAGGGGGAAACCGCCCCGGTCATCGCCCAACTCAACCAGAGCGATTTGGCCTTCCTGATCGATCTGGCCAGGGCCGCCGATGCCGAGGTGCGGGTGATCGGCGACCGGCTGGTGGTGGCGCGCAGCGGCGGCGGCACGGCTCTGGCTCTGGCCTGGGCCGGCAGTCTGCGGCGGTTTGAGGTGGTGGCCGACCTGGCCCATCAACGCAGTGCCATCGTCGCCAGTGGCTGGGATGTGAAGGAACGCGTGGGCATCAGCCACCGTGCCGACGTCGCCGCGATCCGGGCTGAGCTCGGCAATGACGAAGCCGGCGCTGACATCCTTGGCCGCACGCTCGGCGCCCGCACCGACACCATCGCCCATGGTTGCCCTGCCACCGTGGCGGAGGCGCGGCAGCTGGCCGAGGCGAGCTACCGCCATGCGGCTCGCAGCTTCGTCACCGGCGAAGGGCTCTGTGAAACCGATCCGCGCCTGCGGGTGGGGGCCGCATTGCAGCTCTCCGGTCTCGGGCCCCTGTTTGACGGCCGTTATCGGGCCATCGCCGTCAGCCATCTCTTCGACCCGGAGGATGGTGCTCGCAGCGCCTTTCGCTGCGACCGGCCCGGGCTGGGGCGTCGATGATGATGGAATCTTCCTTGGCCAACGACCGTCACCTCGCGACGGTTGACGCGCGCACCGCCTCAGGCTGGGGTGGGCGTTGGTATGGCGTTCTCCCCGCTCAAGTGAGTGCCCTTGATGATCCGGACGGCCAGGGCCGCGTCAAGGTCAAGCTGCCCTGGAGCCCTGACGCGGGCGGCGAAGGCTATGAGGCTTGGGCGCGAATGGCGACTCTGTTTGCCGGGCGGGAGCGGGGCAGCTGGTTTCTTCCGGAAGTGGGTGATGAGGTGTTGGTCGCCTTTGAACAGGGGGATCCACGCCGTCCCTATGTGCTGGGTGGCCTTTGGAACGGTCAGGACAAGCCGCCGGCGTCGCTGGCCGGAGGCGTCAACAAGCTGAAGGTCATCAAGTCGCGCCGCGGGGTCACAGTGACGCTTGATGACAGCGATGGCCAGGAGCGGTTGAAATTGGAGACACCTGGTGGTCAGTCGATTACATTGAAGGATGGCCCAGGAAGTATTGAAATTACAGATTCAAATGGAAACACCATGAAATTTGAAGCTTCCGGCATCACCATCACCGCCACTGCCAAGCTCACCATCAATGCACCGCAAACGTCGGTGTCTTCAGGGATTGTCAAGGTGGATGCCGGCATGTCGAAATTCTCGGGAGTTGTTCAAGCCGACACCGTTATTTCCAACAGCGTGATCTCGGCCAGCTACACACCTGGAGCGGGGAATATCTGGTGATCGCGCACGCCCCCCCTCACCCACTGGCCTGGGCCGCGCCGCGCCCGCTCTGGCGGGGAGCGGAAAGCCCTGATCTTGCTCCGACCATCTTGCGCTTTGCCAGCGATTCCTTCATGGAGGAATTAATTGCGGTGCTGGAGCATGATCCAGCCCGCCTGTCCGACCATGTCGCCCGGGAGGAAAGCTGGCGGGTGCCGATGACGGAGGCGGTGGACATCACCGATCGCGTTCCGCTGCCAGCGCCGATGAAAGCCGCAAGACGGGCGAAGCGGCTGGCGCTCAACACCCCTAGGCCCCCGGCGCCGGCCCGACCACTCAAGCTGTATCAGCCGGCGCACCAGCGTTATTACATCGCCTGCGCGACGCTGGCTTGTGCCATCCCCGGCCTGCCGGATCGGCGTCTGGCCGGGGACCAGGAGCAGCTGGGCATGGTGCTGCGCCGCCTGCTGCCGCAGCGCCCCGGCGACACGGCGAGCACACCCATTGAATATGCCTTTGTCACCGATGCCAGTGGCAGCCGCTGGCAGCGCGTCAGTGACAAGGGCGGCGATGCCGTGCTCGCGCCCGGTGAAGAGCTGCTGCCGGTGTTCCCGCTGGCCCATGCCGACCGTGTCGCCCCGCGTCGCGTCCTTTGGGGCGGGTTGATCCCTGTCGCCAGGCGGGAGACCTATTTAGGGGCACCCGTCAACACCAGCGCCCAGCGGTTGGTCGAGGGTCAGCGCCAAGCGCTGGGTCCTGTGACCGGACCGTCGCCGCGCGAGAGCACGCTCGCCCGCTCCAGCGAGTTCCGCATGGATGTGATCGAGCCCTGGAAGGCGATGATCCGCAGCGCGCTGGCCAGCGTCGAGGACATTGGCAACGATGGATCCGCCACCGGCCCCCAGCGGCTGGAGCGGGTGCGCGAGGCCAATCTGCGCCTGCAACTGCAGTCGTGGCTGGTGTTGAGCGACCTGGCCCGCGTGCTGAACGTCCATCTGGCTCCGGTGGCGGCGGCCATCACCGCCAACAGCGGTGCTGGGCTGAGCGGCCGCCAGGGGGAGCTCTATGCCTTCCTGGCCCGCGCGCTTGACGCCACCGACGCCTCGGCCATGGCGCGCGGCTTGCGGCCCAGCGGCACCAGCAGCGATGTGCGCCCCTATCGCGCCAGCATCGCCGCGGCCCTCCGCGACCTCACCCCTGCCGCCCAGGCGAATCTCGAGACCATCACCACCACCTACCAGGGCAGCGCCGGGGGGCTCTGGCCAGCTTCCCATGCCCTGCTCGTGGGCATTGGCTCGGATGCCAGCGGTTCTGCCGCAAGCATCCAGGCGCTGGGACCGTACCGGTTGATCTCCACCCTGGGCACCGCGGAGGACGAGGGAGTGCTGAACGAGCCCAGCTCTTCTGTCGATGCGGTCCTCAATGAGCTCGAAAAGCTGGCGACGCTCTTTGGCCGCTGCCTGAAGCCGGAAGTGGAATCCACGGCCCGGCCCATGCCCTACGCCCAGCAGCTGGCCCTCACCATGGCCAAAACGGTCAACGACCCGGGGCTGTTCTGTCTGCGTTTCGTTCATCTCAATCAGGATTGCGGCCCCCTGCATCCACCTACTCTTTCTGCCCCAAGTGCCTCGTTTGAGCTGGCAGCATTCTTTGACGACCAAGCTCCTGCCCGGCCTCTGCGCATCAGCCTGCCGCTGGATGTCAGCCCGGCCGGATTGCGCAAGCATTCCCGCGGCACGGCCTTCGTGCTCTCCGACATGCTCTGCGGCCAGGTGCAGCGTGCCAAAGGCCTGGGCCTGGTTGATCTGATCCGCCATGTGCTCCCCTGGCCTCTGCACAAGCAGCTGAATATCGGCGACGGAGGAGGTTGCAAAGATGGCAAAAATGTCGACATCGGCATGATCTGCTCGCTGAGCATTCCGATCATCACCATCTGCGCCCTGATCCTGTTGATGATCATCGTGGCGTTGCTCGACTTCATCTTCCGCTGGCTGCCCTGGTTCGTGATGTGTTTCCCGGTGCCCGGGCTGAAAGGCAAAGGAGGCCGCCCATGAGCGAAGTCATCCCTTCGGGTCTGCCCGCTTCGGCGCTGCAGCAGGCCGCCCGCCGATCGGAGCGAATGGCGGAGCAGGCGCGTCTGCTGGGGCAGGGCCTGGCCTTCCCCCCGCGCATCGGTGGCGATGGCCGGCTGGAATGGGCCGTCGGTGAGGCCAGCATCACCGACGCCATCACCGTGATCCTGGGCACCAACCCTGGCGAGCGCATCGGCTTGCCCCGCTTCGGCGCTGGGCTCGATCGCTTCCTGTTCGAGGGGAATAACGCCGGCACCCACGCCCGAATCGCGGAAGCGATCGCCACGGCGTTGAAGGCCGGCGAGCCGCGCATCCAGCTCGAATCGATCAGCGTTGAGGCCGACCCCACCTCCCCCGAAACCGCCCTCGCCACCATCCAGTGGCGCTTGGTGGCCTCGGCAGCGGCGGGCAGGGCGACCGTCTCGGTTCCGGTGGGGAGGGGATGAGCCATGGGTTTGCCTGATCCGCCCCTGGATTCGCGCCGCTATCAAGACCTGGTTGATGAGCTGATCGCACGCATCCCGGTTCACACGCCGGAATGGACCAACTTCAACGCCGCTGATCCAGGCATCACCCTGGTGCAGCTGTTTGCCCACATCACCGAAAGCCTGATCTATCGCGCCAACCAGATCCCGGCGCGAAACCGGGCGAAATTCCTGCAGCTCCTCGGTCAGCGCCTGTCGCCCGCCACCGCCGCCACAGGCCTGGTGGCCTTCGCCAATGACCGGGGGCCAACCGAGAGCGCCGTCCTCGCCACGGGTAGTGAATTGCTGGCCGGCAGCATTCCTTTTCGCACCACCGCGAGCCTTGATGTGCTGCCTGTGGAGGCTCGGCTGTTCATCAAGCGGCCCCTGGCATCGCCTTCCCAGGACCTCAGCGATTACTACAGCCTGCTCTATGCGTCTTACGGCCGCACCGCCCCGGACAGCACCAGCCTGACGCTCTACGAAAGCCTGACCCTGCCGCCGGCGAGCGGTATCGACCTTGCCGCCACGGTGGACCGCACCCTGTGGATCGCCTTGCTGGGCCGCGACATCGATCGGGAATCGAGCGACGATCCCTGGAGAACACTGCGACAGGCGCTTGCCGGTCGGACGCTCTCGCTCGGCCTCGCCCCTATGGCCGCGGTGACCGATCGCCGCCTCGGCCCGCAGCCCTCGGGCACGGTGGCCTCGCTGCTCAGCTTCGAGCGTCCTGCCGTGGAGGCAGGCCTGGCCCGCGATGCGGAAGGCCGCCCGGCCCCGGCCTATCTCCCCTTGCCAGCGCGCGCGGATGCCGACCCGCTGCTGCGGGACTGCGTCGTGGAGCTCACCCTGCCCGCCGCCGCTGGCCTCTCCACCTGGACGGATCTCGACCCGCTGGAGGCCGGCGTGGGCAATCTGCCACCGGCCATCGAGGACGCCGCCATCACCGGAAGGCTGATCACCTGGATCGCCGTTCGGGCCGGAGCCGCCACCGACCTGACCCTGCGATGGGCCGGTATCAACGCGGTGCCTGCCCGCCAGTACGCCATGGTGAATGCGGAGCCGCTGGCCGTGGGTGACGGCACCCCCGATCAGCAGCGTCGGCTCGCCCGGGCACCGGTGTTGCCCGGATCCGTGCTGATCACCGGCATCAACGGGAGCGCGGTGCGGGAGTGGCGGGAGATTGATGACCTCCTGGCGGCGGGGCCGGAAATCCCGGTGCACGACGCTCCAGCGATGCGCCAGGGGCCGACTGATGTGTTCGCGCTGGATGCCGAGGCGGCCGTCGTCAGCTTCGGCGACGGGTTGACCGGCCGTCGTCCGGCGCTGGGAGAGGTGCTCTACGCGAGCTACGGCTGGTCTCACGGCGCGGCGGGCAATGTGGGCGCGGGCGCCGTCAAGGCGGGACCGCTGCTGCCCCCGGGCATTGTGGCCACCAATCCGCTGCCGATGCGCGGCGGGGCGGACGCGGAAAGTCTGGCCGCCGCCGAAAAGCACATTCCGCGGATCCTGCAGCACCGCGACAGGCTGGTCACGGTCAGTGATTTCCGCAGCATTGCCTGGCGGACGCCTGGCGTGGCCGTCGGCCGCATCGATGTCCTGCCGGCGGCCCACCCAGCGATCGCACCGGTGACGGTGGGAACCGCGCCCGGGGCGGTGACGCTGCTGGCGATCCCGGCCTTCGATCCGCTCCATCCCGCCGCGCCACGCGGCAACCGTGAGTTTCTCGATGCGCTTTGCCGCCAGCTTGATCCGCGCCGGCTGGTGACGACCGAGCTGGTGATCCGAGGCCCCGACTATGTGGGGATCTGGATTTCGGTGGGCATCGAGCTGGCCGGCGGCTACGGCGCCGCCGAAGTGGCGGCGGCTGTCACCGCACGGCTGACGGCCTTTCTCAGCCCCTTGCCAGCGCCCGGCACCAGCCTGGATGTGCTGATCCCACCGCTGTTCGGACCAGAGCCCGACCCGGAATTGGCGGGCTGGCCCCTGGGGCGTGCCGTCCAGGCCCGAACCCTGCTGGCCGAGGTGGCGCGAACGCCGGGGGTGGTGGCGGTGGTGGCTCTGTTGCTGGCGCAAGGCAGCCAGCCCGCGGTGGAGAGCGTTCCCTTGGCTGGGCTGGAATTGCCTGAGATCCTGGGGTTGTCGGTGGTGGTCGGCGACCCCTTGCCCCTGGATCTGGTGCGGGGCGCCACGCCGGCGACCGCCAGCGACCAAAGCCGCCTGCCGGTGCCCGTCGTGGCGGAGACCTGCTGATGAATGTCAACGGTGCCCGCTTCCATCTGCTCCTGGGCGCTGAGGACTGGCGGCGCTGCAGGGGAGCTGACGGCGCCAACGACACCCCACTGGGGGACCTCTGGGATGCGCAGGAGCGGGCAGGCACGATCCTGGATGGCCTGCCCGGATGGGATCGGCAGCGCCAATTGCTCACGCTCGCTTCGCTCCCCGTCTCGCTGCCGCTGACGAGGGGGGAGCCGCTCTACGACGCGGCCAGCCGGCGTGGAGCGGCGGTGGATCGCTTCGGCAATCTCTACGTCGTTTCCGACGATCGCCGCGCCCTGTTGGTGGACTCGGAGGGCAGCGGCGAAGGCCCCACCCCGTTCTGGCCGGATGGGCGGGAGCAGCCGGTGGCCCGCGATCAAGACAGCGTGTTCACCGATGCGGTTCCCGCCCCGCCCAGGTCCGGCTGGCTTGGCCCCCTGGCCATCACCAGCGATGACTTTCTGGTGGCTGTGCAGAGCACGGCGGAGGGCAGGGTTGAGGGGGTTCTGCGCTTTGATCTCGTGGCTGGCGGCCCGCCGGACACGCTGCTGTTCCCCGAAGGCTTTGCGCCGAACGTCGCCGACATGGCGGCCGATGGCCGTGGTGGCCTGTGGCTGCTCGATCGGGGGGACGGCGTGCGGCCCGGGGCGCTGTTCCGTCTGGATGAGCGCATGGCACCGATCGCCAGCGCCAGCCCCTCCAGCGCACCGGATCTGTTCCAGCCCTTGCAGGGTGAGCCACGCCTGCTCACCCTGCCTGCGCCGATCACGGGTGTGGCGTTGGCGGCTGTGACCGCGCCAACGGCGCTGTTGGCCCTCGACGAGGCTCTGATCCTGATGGGTGCGCCCGACGCCGGTCCCGCACGGCTGTTCTGTCTGGATCCCGGGGCCAGCGCGCCCCGTGCGCTCGGGCCTGTTCCCGGCCCGGCCTTCGCCTTGGCGGGGAGAGGCCTCAGCGATGGAGAGGTGGAATTGTTGCTGGCGGCACGGAATGGCAACCAGGCCTGGCGGGTGCGGCTCGAGCGGATCCAGGGGCTCTGGCAGTCGCGAGCGGAGGCCGATGTGGTGCCCCTGCGGCGCTTTGGCGGACGCGCTCTGGTGTGCCGCGGCAGGATCATCGTGTACGACAGCGGTCCGAGGCCTCTGTGGGTGCCGGCGGTGGCGCTGCCACGGCAGGTGTTTGCGACCCGCGCGCGCTTCACGACCCCCGTCCTGGCCTGGGATGGGGGCGAACCCCAATGCGTGTGGGATCGGCTTCGGCTGGACGCCTGCATCCCACCGGGCACCGCCGTGCGGGTTGAAGCCCGTGCCAGCGATGACCCTGAGGATTTGGCACCTGGAGAGGCGGGCTGGAGGCTGCAGCCCGAGCCTTATCTCAACAGCGATGGCGGGGAACTGCCTGGCAAGGGGCCGGCGGCGATGGCCGCCACCAACGGCCCCGCTGGGCGGGGCTGCTGGGACCTGCTGCTGCAGGAGGTGGTGGGGCGTTATCTGCAGTTGCGTCTCACCCTCTCGGGCGATGGCCGCTTCAGCCCCCAGCTGCGGGCGATCCGGGCCTGGTATCCGCGGGTGTCGTGGACGCGATTCCTGCCGGCGATCTACCGGGCGGAGCCCGGACCGGCGGATTTCCTCGATCGGTTCCTCGCCAACATGGAAGGGCTGAGCAGCGGGATCGAGGGCCGCATCGTCGCGGCACAGGCCCTGTTCGATCCCCGTTTCGCGCCGGCGGAGAGCCTGGAGTGGCTGGCTGGCTGGCTGGATACGGCCCTGGATCCGGCCTGGGATGAAGACCGGCGCCGACTGTTCATCGCCCATGCCGCGGACTTTTTCGCCTGGCGCGGCACCATGCGCGGGCTCAGCCTGGCGCTGCGGCTGGCCTTTCAAGATCCCACGCTGTCGGCGCTTGATTTTTCAGCCTGGGAGGCGGATGGCGGGCCTCACGCCTGGGATCGGCCGGGGGGCATCCGGATCGCTGAGTCCTACAGCGTTCGCCGCAGTGGCCGCCTTTGGCCGACTTCCCGCAGTGATGGCACCACCGCAACCGGGCTTCGCCAGGTGAGCCTTGAAACCCGCTGGCAGCCGGAGGCAGGCAGCGCCGGCCTGCTGAAGCTCTGGGCGCTGTCCGGGGGAGAGACCAACAACGCCGAGGCCCAAGAGATGGATCCCCGGGAGCGGCTGGCGGGGGTTGATCTGAGCGGCGAAGGGCGCGATCCGCTGCTCTGGGAACGGTTTTGCCTGGACCAGTTCGGGTTTCTACCCGCGATCGGCGCGGCGGAACGGGCCCGCTGGCAGTCCTACAGCACTTCCCTGGGATTGGCTGCCTCCGAGCAACCGCGGGGTGAGGTGCCCGCGGCCATCGCCGCGGCCTGGGCTGGATTTGTGGCGCTGCCATCACCGCTGCGCCAGCGATGGCACGCCTATCTGGAGGCCCAGCACCGCAGCATCGGACGCCTGAATGGCGCCTGGGGGAGCAACTGGGCTGCGTTTGGCGAGATTCCCATCCCCGACCGTCTGCCCGGCAGTGTCGCCGCCAGCCTGGATTGGTTGATCTTTGAGGGCCAGATCCTGCCCATGGCGGCGGCGGCCCATCGCTTTTCGGTGTTGTTGCCGCGCCGGCGTGTTGACCATGACCCTGGCGCTGATGCGGCGGATCTGGCCCTGGCCGCTCGCATCGTGGCGCTGGAGAAGCCAGCGCACACCATTTTTGATGTGCGCTTTTACTGGGCCATGAACCGCGTTGGAGAAGCCCGGCTGGGACGCGATAGCCAGCTGGGGACCAGCAGTCGCGCTCCCGAATTGCTTCCGCCGGCCCTGTTGGGCCGCGCGTGGGTGGGCTCCGGCATGGTCGGCGGTCCACCCGGTTCAGCGGTGGTGAACGCCGCCACGGTTCGCCGGCAGCGGCTGTGCTGATGCCGTCACTTTTGTCCTAAACCCCAGGGGAGGCCCGCCATGGGATGTAGCAGTCCATTCAATGCCGTCAGCGGCCATGCCGTCGTCGATTCGTCGCGGCATGTGAACTTCACCAACGGCATGGTCCTGGGTGCCGATGACTACATCCAGGAGTTTGCTTATCACGCTGCCCGCGACCAGTGGATCTGCCGTGAAGCGTTGGGCACTGGCACTCTGTGCGGCCTGGCGGTGGATGTGGAAGCTGACGGCGACAAGGGCCCCAGGATTCGGGTCTCCCCCGGCAGTGCCGTCGCCCCCAGCGGCCAGTTGATCTGTGTTGGGCGCGAACAGTGCGGCTCGCTCAATGGTTGGCTGGCCGACAGCACCAACGCCGCGAAGGTGACGGCCCTGGCGGCTGGGTTATCGCCCCCCACGGCGCTTGATCTGACGCTGTTTCTCAACCTCTGTTACACCGATTGTGCTGTGGCGCCAGTGCCGATTCCAGGCGAACCCTGCCGCAGCGCCGATGCGTTGATGCAGCCCTCCCGGATCGCTGATGATTACATCCTCAACTTCAGCTTCACCGCTCCACCGATGGCAGAGGTGGAGGCCGTGGCCCTGCTGGATGGCTTCATCGCTGGTCTTGCCGACGACCCCACTGGCGGCACGGATGCCACCACCTTGGCCCAGCTTGCTGCCCAGGCACGGTTGCAACTGGCGCTGGCCCTCGGCGCCACGGAAACAGTTTCCAATCCAGCGGATCTTGATCCGATCCAAGTCAACCCTGATCTGCGCCCGGCGCTGCTGTTGGCTATCCGCCGGCTCTGGGTCACCCGGCTGCGTCCCCTGGTGACGGCCCAGGCCTGTGGCGCCGCGGCTGATCCCAGCTCAAACTGCGTGCTGCTGGCTGTCCTCAGCGTCCCCGTCGTCAAAGTGGGTAGCGTCTGGGAAGTCAAGGCCGGTGCCACGCCCAGCGACGTGCTGGTGAGCATTGATGAAAGCCGAAGGCCCCTGCTGCTCGCCGGCAACGCCGCCGCCAGCCGCGCCGCTAGCGCCCTCTCCAGCGCCACACCAGCTCGCTCGCTGGCTTTTCTCACCACCAGCAAGAGCAGCCCGCTGACGCAGGGTTTGGTGCTGATCCAAAGCGGCTCGGCCATCAGCGCAACCCTCGCCGCAGCCGATCCCTCCAACAGGGGCCACCTGCTTGAGTTGCGCAACCTGGGAACCGCCACCGCCACCCTCACAGCCGACAGCGCCACCCCCACCCTCAGAGCCGACAGCGCCACCAGGAAGGCGGGCACCACCAAAACCAGCAACACCATCAGGCGTGGTGGCACCACCAAGATCGGTGACAGCACCAGTGAAGCGTTGGCGCCCGGCGGTCGCATCACGTTGCGCTCCGATGGGGCCGGCACCTGGCAAATCCTCAACAAAACCGAGGGGCGCGCGTGATGGCGGAACCACGCGATTTGCAGCAAGAGATCAGCGAAGGCGGCATTGAAGCGGTCAATTTCTTCAATGGCCGTTTGCTCAGCGGGCAGGACCTCTCGCGGGAGCAGGCCGCCCATCGCCAGACGGCGGAGCGCCTTGGGTTGGCCCTGGGCACCGGCATCGTGTTTGGCCTGGAGGTGGGCCGCGTGCCCGCCGCCGCTGCCGAGCGAGTGCCTGGTGTGCGCGTGGGCGCGGGATTGGCGGTGAATGCCGCCGGCGACGTGCTCCGGCTCACGGCTCCGGAAACCCTGCGCCTCTCGCGGCTGGCCCAGCCGGGGCCGATGGGAGCACCGGGGTTCAACGACTGCACCCCAGCCCTGGCGGGCACCTATCTGGCGGGGGAAGGGGTGTATCTGCTCACCCTGGCTCCGGCGAGCGTGCCCACGGGCCGGGCGGTGAACAACGGGCTTGGGGGGGTGGCGGCGCCCTGCACCACCGATGCGGTGATCGCCGCGGTGCAGTTCCGGTTGCTGGAGATTCGGCCGCAGCTCTACGCCGACCTCGACATGACAGCGGCGGATTTCCGCAACCGGATCGCTTATCGCTGCTTTGGGGCGGGCGTGCTGGCGGATTGGGCCAACGGGCTGCTGGCGGGTGGCAGCCGCGGCGACGACCTGCTGGTGGCCATGGCCAGCTACGGCCTGTCGCCCCACGATGTGCCCCTGGCGCTGATCGGCTTCACCGGGGCCGAAGAGTTCGCCCTCCTTGATGCCGATGCGGTGCAGCGACCCCTGGCCCAGCCCGACAGTGGCGGCCCCGGTCAGTTCCTGGCGAGCCTGGCGGCGCCGCGGCGCATCGCCACGGGCCGGGCGATGTTGCGGCAATTCGCCAGCCATTTGGCTGATCTTTCCGATTCCAGTGGTGTCCTGGCCGGGGTGACGGCCCGTCAGAGTTTTCCCTTCCTGCCCCCGGTGGGTGTGTTGCCGCGGCTGGATGGAACGGCGGCCAAGGCGTTCTTCGCGGGCATGACGGTGCGGGGCCCTGTGCACATCAGTGCCGAACAGGTGGAGAGCCTGGTGGCCGAAAGCCTCACCACACCAGCGATTCGCTCCAGCGACGACAGCGTGATCTGGCTCTATGCGGTGGCCGGCAATCGTCTGGCACAGCGCCTGCCCCTGGGCGATCCGGGCCGAACGGATCTGTATACAATCTTTGCCAGTGGTCATCTGGCCTATCGGGCCGACGCTAGGTTCAACCTGGCGAGGTTCGATGTGGCCAACGTCGCGCTGAGCTGA
>JBKDOR010000094.1:0-4262 GCA_046342775.1 Synechococcaceae cyanobacterium | reverse complement strand
TTTCGTGCAGGGCGCCGAGGATGTCGTCACCGCCGGCATAGACCACCGTGGCGCGATCAGGCCCCATGTGTTGTGGCACCGCCGTGTAGAGCTGGGCGGCCCATTGCCGCATGCCGCTGCTGAAGACGCGCCGGGCGGTGACTTCATCGCCCTGATGACTGAGGCGCCGGATGTAGTCGCCCACCTGGTCGCCATCGGCCATGAACCAGACGATCGTTTCCGGTCGCTTCTGCTGATCGGAGAGAACGCGCCCGCTGGTGCGCTCAAAGCGATCGGGCAGGATCTCGCCCGGCGGCGCACCGGATAAAGACTGAAAGGCGGTCTTGGCAATCGGGCGATAGGTGACCAGCCGCTTCACCAGCTCCGTGAGCGCGATCTCCTCGTTTTCATCAGCAAAAGCTTCGCCGAGGTTGCCGGGCATTCTCAAGGCCCTGATCAGGTCGCGCGCGTCCTGCTTCTGCAACTGGAGCTTCGCTGAATGGAGATAGGCATCGCGGGGATCCTGGCGTTCCGCCATCCGCGGGCGCACCACCGCTTCGGCGGAGGAGAGGGTGGAGCTTTCGCCGATCCAGTTGGGGATGTCCCAGGCGCGTTGCTGTTTGGTCTCGCCCAGGGCTTGCTCCGCTGCCTCGATGGACGGGCCCTGGCCGTGAAACAGCTCCCAGGAATGGTGTGCGCAGGCCCTCCAGCTGGCGCCCCAGCCGGCCTCCCATTGGCTGGCATCCCAGGAACCAGGGTCCCAGTCCGGCGGTTTGACCGGCAGCTGCTCCAGCCAAACGCGGCAGGCGTTGAGCACCTGTCGCCAAGCGCTGAGCAGGGCCGCTTGGGCATCGCCGCGCCCATAGGCGCCTTGCATCAGCAGGGTGTTGGGCACGCCGCGGGTGCTGTTCACGGCGGCAGGGCTGATCACCGCGTCTGGCCCCAGCTTTTGCAGGGCGTCGTCATGCAGGGCCCGGGCCAGATGCGATAGCAACAAGGAACTGCCGTAGAGATCGCGCAGCTTGCGGGAGCTGCGGATGAAGCTCTGCACCGGCGCGAAGGTAATGGCTGTGTAACAGGGTGGGCCCAGGCCGTCGGGCATGGAGGCAGGCGGAAACGTCTACGTTTCTGGTAGCCATGGACCCTGGCGGATGGCAACAGTCAACTGGCCATGCCGGGCTGGTAGCGGCGGCTGGGGTGGTTGAAGGCGAATTCGTAGACGGTGGTGGGGCCCAGTGCCTCCGCCTGCTGGCCGAGCAGGAACGCGAAGGCGACGGGACAGGCGGGGAAGACATGGAGCCGAGGCGGGCGGTGCTGCTGCACCAGGGGCAGGGCAGCGCGGATCAGGGCATCCACCAGCCAGAGGGCGTGGGAGCCAGCGCGGATGGCGCCGTTGCCCGGTTCAGGCAGTTCCAGATGAAGCCGATGGCCGATCGGGAGCCGCAACTCCTCGAATGCGCGCTCGGCATCGGCGAGGGCTGGCCGCGTGACAGACAGCACCAAGGCCAGATCGTCTCCAGAGTTCAACGTGCGCTCGCTCAGCTGCCAGCCTGGCGCTCCCTCCGGCAGCCGGGGGGTGGTGCTCTCCCAGAGCAGCGAACCGGTGGGACCGCCTTGCAGGGGCGAAATCGCCACGCCGCGCTTGGGGTTGAGCTGGGTGCCGAGATACCAGGCGATCGAGAGGTGGCAGGCGAGCGAAAGCTGCAGCGGCTGGGGCAGGCCCAGGATCGCGGGAAGGATGGCGGCGATGCGCTGCGGGATGACCTCTGCCCACACCTGATCGTGGCGCGGATCGCGATCGTGGAAGAGATCTGTGAGATCGAGCAGCAGGGCTGGATCGTGGGGCGGAGAAGCCGGCTGGGATGCGAACGAGCGCACCAGCAGGGTGGACGGCTTCGACGGGAGCGCCCCCGAGCAAGAGGTGCTGAGAGCTACGGGCGGAGGGGACGATGCGCTCGCCGCTATCGGGGGCGTGGTGCTGGCAGGGCTTAGTAGGGCCAAGACCGATTCGGCGGCCGCCCGCTGCTGGATCGCCGGGTCGATGGCAGCGTCTGGAGAGCGGTACAGCACCCGAAGCGTGGCGGCGGCCACGCTGATTCGGTACCAGGCCTGATAAATGGCTGGTGGGCTGAAGCCGTGTTGCACGGCGTCGCGCAGGGCGTTGAGCGTGGCGGCCAGCCGTTGCACGGCGGGCAACGCCGCCAGATCAGCGGGAAGGCTGGCGCCAGGTTGAAAGCGATCCAGATGCTGAAGGGCAGCCACGATCACCTCCAGGCTGAGGCCCTCGGAGCTGGCTTCGGTCAGAAACAGGCGGGTTTTGATGTCGCGCTCCAGCTTGGCGAAATCCCAGAAGGGCGGATGGCCATTGGCGGGATAGCCCCTGCAGGGATTGCCATGCATCTGGCCGAAGTCGATGAACAGGGGATAGGAGGCGTGGGGGCCGGGCTGAAAGTGGATGTTGCCGGCGTTCAGATCGCCGTGGCAGCCGGTGGAGACGAGCCTGGGTAACTGCGAAGCCTGCTGGAGGGTTGGATGCCAGGCCCGCAGCAGAGCCTCCGCCAGATCAGAAGGAATGGAGGAAAGGTTGGCGAGCTGATCCGCCAGGGGGGGGTCGAAGCCCTCGCGTTCCAGGAAGGACAGGGTGTCATCCGCGAAGGCATGCAAAGGCGTGAGCGCTGCCACGATGCGTTGCATCAAAATCGACAGCGCATTGGGAGGCGTTTGCGCATAGCCGCGCCGCAGGGTGGTGGGGGCATAACCCTCCAGAAAACCGCCGCATTCGTAGATCAGGATCCTGGAGACGCCGGTATCGAGTAGCTGGGGCACCAGCGGCCAGCGATCCTTCACCAAGGTTTCGAAATTGCGGCGTTCTTGCTGCAGCAATGCGTAGGTTTCGGCGATCTTCACCACCCAGGGCTTGAGGCTGCGGGAGCCTTCGAGCCGTCGCACGAGAGCCACCACCGCACCAGAGCGCCCTGGTGCCAGAGGCGCGATCGTGACGCGGCTCACCTCCTGGCCTTGGCAAAGCCGTTCGATCTGGGCCTCCAGCTCCTCCACCCCGCCCAGGCAGCGGCCGATGGCCTCGCCTACCCCGCCTGTGTACTCAACGTCCATGCCCGCAACGGGTGGTGCCTGGGGGGTAAGGCTACGCCTGGCTTCCGAGATGCTGTGGCGTGCGCGGCTGACGCACAGAGACTGAAGCCCTGCGGCAGCTGGCCTGTTGCGCTTCATCGCTTCCGCGCGCACCCCCCTCGATCGCCGAAACCCCAGTATTGGCGTGATCCTGCGCGCTGTCTTGCCGCGCAATGGATCTCAGCGTTTTCCACAGCCTTGACGGCCCGCCCCGAGGCCGCCAAGCTAGGGGGGTGCGCAAACGGCCCTCGGATCGCTTGCGGCGCAGGCCCTCTCGGGGGCCGCCGTCACCACTCGCTGGTGACACCTATTGATTGGAAACAAAGGCTTGGAAGTCTTCCAGTAGTCCCGCAAACCGCAAAAAGTCACCACTCGCTGGTGACACCTATTGATTGGAAACTCTAAAGTAGACACGAGGTGAGCCTCATAGGGTGAACGCATGAGTCACCACTCGCTGGTGACACCTATTGATTGGAAACTTCGTGTAAATTTTTACAAGAGGAATGCGGTCGAGAGCGGTCACCACTCGCTGGTTACACCTATTGATTGGAAACCCCATGAGGGGGATGCCGAACTGAGCCAACAAGACAAAGTCACCACTCGCTGGTGACACCTATTGATTGGAAACTCGGAGGTTCCCTGAGCCTCTTTGACTCCAAAAATCAGGGTCACCACTCGCTGGTGACACCTATTCATTGGAAACGGTCACCCTTTGCAAGAATGATTGCCATGATGATTGATCGTTGTCACCACTCGCTGGTTACACCTATTGATTGGAAACCCGATCTGACCACCAGCTGGACGGTTACCACTACAACCGCGTCACCACTCGCTGGTGACACCTATTGATTGGAAACGCGGCACACAACGCAGGGGCCTCCGGCCCATCCCAGTCACCACTCGCTGGTGACACCTATTGATTGGAAACTGGATTGGCCAATGTCATCTCAAGCCCTTCACCGTCAACGTCAAGTCACCACTCGCTGGTGACACCTATTGATTGGAAACTTTTCCCCAACGCCTAGGCACCCGGGGTAGTTGTCCGCACGTCACCACTCGCTGGTGACACCTATTGATTGGAAACGTGAAAGGTATGGGAGAGACAGTTTTTGTTGTTATGCTTGGTCACCACTCGCTGGCGACACCTATTG
>JBKDOR010000093.1:0-6920 GCA_046342775.1 Synechococcaceae cyanobacterium | reverse complement strand
TCCAGCAGCCGGCTGGCATGTTCGTAGCGGCGGGTGTCGATCAGCTGGAAATCGTGCAGCAGACGGGTTTGGATGCGCAGCAGATCGAGCCGGGCGGCGGCGGGCTCCAGCAAAGGCCGTTTGTCGCGGCTCCAGCGGGCGGCAACCAGCGCCTCCAGCACGGCGTAGAGATTGCTGATGATTCGATCACCGAGGGCGAACTTCTGATCGCGGGGCAGACGGTTCAGGAGGGGCACAAACCACTTGATCAGATCCGTGGTGGCCTGGACGATGGGCAGCTCGCCGCGGCTGGGGTTGACGGCTGTGTTGGCGTTGGCGTTGGGGCTGGGCTCGGCCATGGCGGGGCCATCGCTGGGGATGGCTTCAGCCTCGGCCCTGGCGCGCTGCGCAGCGCTGTTCGCCGCAAAAAAAATTCGGCGCGCCTGCGGCGCGGGGGGAAGGGAGAAGCCAACAGCCAACTTAGCGATCACCCTGGCTCCGCCTTGCCCCCCTGTGGAAAAAGGGCCAAGCCGAGAAAGAGCCAAGGGCTCAAGGGTTAGAGGGCCAAGAAGGCAATCCTGGGGGGAGGCAGCAGACGCGGAACCCAACGCTGACGTTGCGGCCGGCCGGATGGGCGCTGACCCGGCAGGCCGAGCGGCAGCTGCGGGGTTCGTTGAACCAGGAGCCGCCGCGCAGCAGAACCTTCTGTTCTGCATAAGGGATCCCATCGAGAAGCTCCATCCTGGGAAGGCCATCACATGGTCCGCCACAGGGCGATGGGTGCCACACATCAGCGCACCATTCCCAAACGTTGCCATGCAGATCCCCAAAACCCAAGCCATTCACCAACCCATAAGCCCCCACCGGCGAGGGGCGCTGCAGATAGGGGCCTGGCCGGCCTCCTGGGTAAACGTAATCAGGGCTGCCATCGTCGTTGGCCCAGCTGGCATCCAAGGTGTCGCCAAAATGAAACGGGGACGCGCTTCCTGCTCGACAAGCCACCTCCCAAAGGCTTTCGGGCGGCAGGGCCAGCCTCAAGGGCTCCACATCACCCGGACCCATTTTCTTTTCATCCTTCAGCCAATGGTTGAGTCGCTTGATCCACTCCTGACAAGCGAACCAGCTCACGTTTTGCACGGGCAGGTTTGGCCCCTTGTGCTGGGAGGGATCCGATTCGAGATGAGGATCTCCTTCACGCTGGTGTTCCGGACACGCCAGGGATCGCCACTGGGATTGGGTGATCGGGAAACGGGCCATCGCGAAGGGGGCTCCATGGGAAGACGTCAGATCTAGCTTCACTTCGCGCAAGGCTTCCACCTCCTCCCGCTGGTTTTCAGGTACGAGGGAGTAGGCAAGTCGGCCAACTTCTGGCGGAGGAGAGCCAATCGTGTACGTCCCATCGGGAATCGCCACCAGCTCCAGCTGCAGCCCGCCGGGCAGCGGCACTTGCCACACCTCCCTCTTCACCAGACGAGTGGTCACAGCCCCAGCCTTCGCGGTGAGCGTGAGCATCGGCACCTCCAGGCCCGGCCCGGATCCCCAAACCCACTGCGGAGAGTCCTGGCAACTGGCCGCCAGGGAACGGGAAGCCAGCCGCTGCAAGCCCCGGGCGGCGCCCTGCAGGAGCGGGAGTTTGGCGTCCATCGCCTCGAAGCTGTCGCCGTCCAGGTGGTTGGTTTTGTCCGCCAGGATTTCCTTCAGCAACCGCCAGTGGGCTTCGGGGTCGTCGCCGGGAGCCTCCACCAGGCCCAGGGCCTCGGCCGCCGCGCGGCGCACGGCAATCTTGGGCTCCTCGCTGGCGTCGATCCTCTGGATAAGAATCTCCGCCGCTCGCGACCCACCGATGTGCCCCAGGGCTTCGGCGGCGGCGGCGCGATCGGCCGTGGCGATCGTGGGTTCGGCCAGGGTGAGCGCCAACGGCTGTAACGCCACCCTCATTTCGGGAATGGTCTGGGCAGGGTCTCGGGGTTTGCCGTCTTGGGGGATGGCTTTGATGTCCTGGGCGTAGGCGCTGAGCTGGGCGATGGCCTTGGCGCGCAGCTCGTGATTATTATATTCCAAATCAAAGGCATGGCGACGGATCAGATATTCAGCTTCCATGATCCTTTCCTGCTGCGGATCAATCTCGGCTAGATCGGCAAAATCATTCAGGCACTGTTGCCATTGCTGGGGCTCAATCAGCTTGATGTGATCCGGATGGCGCCACCATTGCAGGTAACAATCCCGGCAGGCTGCCAGGAAGCCGCGCATGTGATTCACGGCTTCAAGCGCGCTGTCTTCTTTGTTCCTGCCAAGTTCCCTGAGCCCCTTGATCCGTGTCAGCCAAGCAGCCACCTGCTTGAGGTGAGCAGCCTCATTGCCGCTGCTCTGCCAGATCTCCTGCTGTTTCAATGCCGCCAGGTAATCCGCCAGGGGGTCGAGTGAGATGCGATAAACTTTTGATTCTGGAGTATCGTTGGAATCAATGCAGGTGACCAGCGTCAGCTCGCCCACCAGGGCATCGAGCAGGCCTCGTTGCACATCGTCATCCAAGGGCTTTCCATCAATCCGCACCGAGGCAAAGGCGCGTTTCGCTAATTCTGTATCGAAGTTATTGGGGAGGTAGGCCTCATTTTGGCGATGGGCCTCCAGGGCCAGGGCCTTGAGGCTGGGCAGAATGATGCCAGGGTTCCATTTGCAGTCTTGAGCCTGGCGACTAGTGAGCCGCAAAGACCTCGATTTATCGCCACAACATTCCCGCACGTAAACCTCCATCAACTCCGGAATCGAGTTGGGCGGCAAGTCAGCCGGACCATCTGGAGACTTCAGACGTTCCTCGATATGCTTGATGGCATTCTGCATCACTAACCAGGCCAACAGCACCGTCACCGGTTTGTGGCCTACCATCCGTTGCAGTAGATCGCCCCGGCGGAGCGAGTGCTCCGGATCGAGCAAAACTTTGCGAACATCTTCGCGAATACCATCGCTGCGCTCCACATACTCTTTAAAAAAGTCGAGCAGCTCCTGATTCACCAATCTCTGAGGCTTGATTTCCGTCACGTTCCAAGAGTTTCTTACAAAATCGTCCTTGTGGTCCGCCAGCCTTGACGTCAGCAACACCAAGCTGCGGGCCGGCAGCTTCGCCCGCACCCAATCGCGCTGTTCCTTGGTAAGTTCAGAGAAATGGTCCACGATCAGCAGCAACCGTTTGTGACGTAGCAGCTTCTTGACGTCGTCCTCGCTCAGGTCTGGGCCGCCAAGCCTGTCAAGACCAGTGACAAGATGCTGACTTAATGATGCTGTGGACGTGAGCTCAAAACCGTTGAGATCGAGAAAATAGGGCAACAGGGGATGATCTGCCAAACGACCCTCCAGCCCCCAACTGGCGATCTCATAGGCCAGGCTTGTTTTGCCCGCGCCGCCCTCTTCCCAGATCAACAGCAGCTGGCTGTCATCGGCGCCGGCGAGACCCATCAAATCCTCGGGCCCAGGCTCCCGCGCCTCCGGCTCCTCCTGCATTGCCCAGTCCGCTGGACGGATGGTGACTTTGAGTGGCACGTGAATGTGCTTTTGCTCGTGCCTACGACGCGCCTCAAAATTTGACTTCAGCTTGGGAAGTAACGCCTCCACCAAATCGTTCAGGTGTTTGTTGGAGCGCTGGTCCGTCTTTTTCACCGATCCGGCGGTACGGTTCGCTGTGGCTTCAGGCTTGGAATGCTTATCTTTGATCTGATTGTTGAAATCCTCGATCTGATTCTTAATGAAATCCTTGTAGCCACCCAGCGTACGTGTTTCACAAGCCGAGAAGTTCAGGGCAAATCGACGAATACCACTTTTAGAGGGCGTGCCTGGGCTCGGACAATAACAAGCAAGTTTTTGCAGCAAAAGCAGAGCACGGCTAATATCAACCTCGTTGAGCGATCTTGATTTATTGGCGGCTAGGCATTTACTGATTTCCTGTGTGGTCTTGCCAGTTGCATTCTTTCCCAGGTTGAAGTAAAGCCAATTTTTCTCGCTTCTCCCGCTGGTTCTTGGTCCGCGTTCTTCTGATGAAAACTGCTGCTCGCCTTGAATGCGTGATGATTGCACAAAGCCGCTTAGGCCAGAGAAATCCCATCTGACGGGCAAGGATCTCTTGATTTGATCGATTAGATCCTTTATCTTTTGTTCATCCTTGCATCCCTTTTCTTTAAGTCTTTTCACCATGAATGGCTCTGCGTTCTTGTTTTTGAGCTCTTCGTCTGAGGCTAGGTCTACCAAGAGCTCCAGCACATTCAACAAGTTTGTCTCATTGTTTGGATCCCCAAGCCTATCGTTCGTCGGCATATCACGGCCGGAGTTCAGGTCGATACACTCTAATACAGACAGCGAAGCGCCACCAGGGTCTGTAGCAGAGCTGTTGGGATGCCAGGAAGACCCTTTGGGCCGCCATGCCCCCTGATGAGCCGCAAACCAAAATGCAGTTGGCAATAGGTTTGAGCCTGAATGGGTCAACCCCCAATTCCTCTCGCCCTAAGGGCAATGGCCTGATTGGTGTGATCCTGGGCCAGATCCTCAGCTCCCAATCATTCGATTTCGTTTATTGGGCCTGGGAGTGGCGCTCACTGAGCCAAGTGAAGTGTATCAGCTGATTTCGCCACAAAATTGCTTTGCGGCAAGCACCTCTGCGTGATTGGGTCATGCCCAAAAGAATCTTCAAACCCCCTCTGCCGCAAGCTTTGGGGCTTTGGGCAAGCGACTGCCGAACTATCAATTCCCAAAGCTCAATGGTGTGAGTCCAGCACTGGATCTCACTCCATGGCCACTCCCCTTCATCGCTCATCTGCTCCGCAGCAGGTCTCTCTCTCCGACCACGACAAGCAGCAACAGGTTGACTTCGTGTCCCGCCATTGTTCGGCCTCCTCAGAGCTCACCGACCAGCAGTTGTTGGCCCTTGTGCAACGCCATCCCCTGGCCTTGCCATCGATCCAGCCCAGCCTGGAGGCCTTGGCCAGCAACCGGATCAGCCATCTGCTGATCCAAAACCTGCCTATCGACTCCCGCTTGCCTACGCCGCCCAGCAACGGTGTTCGGCCCGCTGGCAAGGGCTGGCAGTCGGAAACAACGCTCTTGCAGTTGGCCTTGGCCTGCGGCCTGCAGCCGTTTGGCTACCTGGAGGAAAAGGCCGGCAGGTTGGTTCATGAGATCAGCCCGGCCGCGAATCGGGCCGGGGAGCTGTCCAGCTCCGGCTCTGTGGCCTTGGGTTGGCACAGCGACATGGGCATCCTCCGCAGCGACTGGCGCCCGGAGTTCCTGTTCCTGATCGGCCTCCGCAACGAGGCCCTCACGCCAACCCTGATCGCTGATCTGGATGACGCGCTCGCCGTCCTGCGTCAGCGGGATGCGTCCCTGGTGGAGGTGCTTCGCCAGCCCCGCTTTCGGATCGAAAGCCCGGCCAGCCTGGTCTGGCATGGTGGCAAGTCACTCCGCAGCGAAGCCAGGCCCTTGGTTGCTTCCCACCTGGGCTTTGACACCATCGCCGGCAACCTCCAGACCCTGGTCAGCACCGATGCCCAGGCCCAACAAGCCCTGGAGGCCTTCGAGGAGGCGGTGACGGCGGTGTCGCAGCCGATCGTGATCGGGGTGGGTGAAGCCTGCCTGTTCAATAACGCTCGCGTCCTGCACGGGCGACCGGCGATTCAAGGGGGGCCCCGCTGGCTGCAGCGGCTGTACTGCCGCCGCTCCTTGCGGCAGCTGCGGCAGGCAACCGCCAGCCCCAATGCCGTGATCTTCTCGATCTCGGAGCTGCTTCTCCGCTGAACCCGCCAACCGGTTGAGGGGGGCGGCCGCCTCGGCTACTCCCTTGGCCATCCCTGTGCCCCTAAGATTTCGGCCGCGGCCCGCTCCACCAGGCGCCGGGCGATCGCCTGAACGCCGGTGTGCTGGTCGGTGTCGGTGAAGGCATCGAGGAAGGTGGCCAGCTGGGCCAGGCCTCCCTGCCAGGGGCCGAAGATGCTTTACCAAGGCCTGAACCGCCTTCTGGCCCCGTTAATCCCAGGGTGCTGACGAAGCGGCCGGCCCAGCCCAGCCAGGTGACCACCCCCTGGCGCAAACAGCGCAGATGGGTCTCCTCCACACCCGCGCCTCTCCGGTGTATTCCGCCAAGGAGGCGGCGAAATCGCCGAAGCTGTCGCCCGGCAGCCCATTCACCTGAGTGAAGGCCAGCATCTCCGCAGCCACCTTGAGGCTGAGATCGGCGGCCTGAAGCGTTTCGCTGGCGGGGGTGAGCTGGGACAGCTGCTTCACCAGCGGCAACACACTGGTGACATTGGCCAGCAGCCGCAGGCCTCCCGCCGCCTTCTGGGAGCGGTTCACCGCGTCGTAGAGGCTCATCGCCCGGCTGTAGCCCTCGGCGCGGGCGCGGCTGAGGGCATCGGCACGGGCCCCTACCTGGGCGATCAGGGCGGGATCGTCGCTGCCCAGCACCTCGCTGATCAAGTTGTTGGCGCTGGTGATGTTCTGCCAGCCGCCCGGCACCACGGTGCTGATCCCTTTCAAGGCCAACACGGTGATGTTGCGCTTGGGAAGCGCCTCCAACAGCGCCAACCTCAAGCCCCAGCGCAGCAGCGCAGCAGACGATTCATCGACTGCGCAGAGGCGAACTGCCTGACTGGTACCCACGGATGCCGGAGCTGGCCCGGCCTGTCCGCGTTTCATCAGCCCCGCAGCTGACGAGCGCGTGATCAGCTCCGCTGATCAATGCCATCAGCAGCGCCATTGCGCCCGCCCCACCACAAACGCTGAGGAACCGTTACATTGCGTTAGGCAAGAGCCACGGCACTTGCTTTTCCTTAATGCTCCAAGCCCAGCCTGCCGCTGAGCCCGACGAGCACCACCAATCTCCGTTCTCATGACCGCCACAATCCAACAGCGCTCCGGCGCTTCGGCGTGGAATCAGTTTTGCGAGTGGGTCACCTCCACCA
>JBKDOR010000092.1:0-4023 GCA_046342775.1 Synechococcaceae cyanobacterium | reverse complement strand
ACACCGATCCGTCGCATCTCAGCCACGAATCCACGGGTCCCCCACTGTCAGCAAACGAACCAGTACACATCTGCACGCCCTCGCGCCCGAAACACCCACGGCCAAACCCAAGGCCCATTGCCACACTGGTCATGGGGACGTCAGGCCATGATCGATGACATCTTTGGAGGCTTGTCCCCGAAAGCAAACGTGGTCTGGGATCCCGCAGCGCTCCCTGCCCTGGCGACGACACTGCTGGAGCTTTCCATGGTGTTGATCCCGATTAGGAAACAGTTCATTCTTTTGCGCGGAACCTGCCTGACCTCCCCCCCTAAACCAACTGCAGCAGTTTAATGACAGAACCTTCTCCGCCACGTCGCCGTCGTGCGCGCCTCAAAGTAGTCAATCCACGCTCAGCTGGAATTGATATCGGTAGTCGTTTTCATGTTGTAGCCGTACCTGCAGAGCTTGATGACGAGCCGGTTCGAAAGTTCTCCAGTTTCACCAGTGATCTGAAATCAATGGCTCGCTGGCTGCTATCCATCAGCATCACGACTGTAGCAATGGAGTCGACGGGTATCTACTGGGTGCCACTGTACGAGATACTGGTGGGGCATGGCATTGAAGTCTTTCTGGTCAATGCTCGCCATGCCAAAAATGTTCCTGGTCGAAAGACTGACATCAGTGATGCTCAGTGGTTGCAGCAACTTCATAGCTATGGGCTGGTGCGAGCAAGCTTTCAGCCCGATCCCTGCATCGCAAGACTCAGGGCTTATTTTCGGCAGAGAGATACTTTGGTGCGTTATCGGTCTTCGCATCAGCAACACATCCAGAAAGCCCTTATGCAGATGAATCTTCAGCTGCATCATGTTTTCAGAGATATCCCTGGTCTGACGGCTCGCAGGATCATTGATACCATCCTTGCCGGTGAACGAGATCCGCAGAAGCTCGCTACGTTGCGAGATCGACGCTGCAAAGAGACCGAGGCAACGATCGCTGCTGCTCTTGATGGCAACTACCAAGAAGAACACCTCTTTGAGCTCAAAGTCGCCGTTGAGATGTTCGATGCCTACTCGTTAAAGATTCAGGAATGTGAATTAGCAGGCCAGTCAGTCCTGCAAGAGCTAGCGGGCGATGACTATGCCGAGCCTGAAAAGCAAGCGAGTGACTGGCGAATCAGGGGCAATGGATTCTCATTCAATCCTCAGTCCCTGATTAGCTCGGTGGCGGGTCATGACCTGTTGAGCTTGCCTGGTCTTGGGCCTGCAACGGTGCTCACGTTGATCAGTGAGTGTGGTCTCGATATGGCCCGCTGGCCAAGCGCCAAGCATTTTGTCTCCTGGCTTGGCTTAAGCCCTCAGAATAAGATTTCTGGTGGGCGCGTACTTTCCTCGCGAACACGGCAGGGAACAACCAGAGCCGGCAGCGCCTTTTGGATGGCAGCAGTTCCGATCAGCAGAACCAATCCTGCCTTGGGGGCATTTCAGCGGCGGCTATCTGCACGCCTTGGCAAAAGGAAAGCATTGATTGCAACAGCGCGCAAGATTGCCGTTCTCTACTACAAGACACTCAGATACGGTCTGGAATTCCAAGAGCCAGGCGCCTTGGCATACCAGCAGGCATCCCAGGACCGACAAATGCGTGGGCTAGAGCGACGTGCCAAAGCGCTTGGTTACCGGCTGGTCGCAACCGGATGAGTGGGCAGAGATCACTGATGGCCGTGGGTGTTTCTTAGGAAGTTGTCCCCTCGGTCAGAACCGTCAATCAGGGGGCCACCGACGACAATGAAACCGACTTATGACGCCGCTTTGAGGGATTCCGTCCGTTTGCGGATGAGCCCTCCCAATCGCGAGAGTGTGAGCGCGATTGCCCGCGATACAGGGATTGCGATCCCAACCCTGTATAGCTAGCGCAGCCAATGGCAAAAAGAAGGGCTGCTTGTGCCCGCGACGAACCGTCCTCCGGAACAGTGGAGCGCCGTCGACAAGCTGGCGGCCGTGATCCAATCCGCAGGTCTGAGTGGCTCCGAGCTTGGCAGCTTCTGCCGAGAACGGGGTTTGTATCCCAAGCAGGTTGCGCGATGGCGCCAGGCGGCGGAGGATGCCAATGGCCCCAGCGCTCCTAGCATGGCTGATCAAAGGGAACTGCAACGCAAGAATCATGAGCAAGCGCGTGAGATCCGCCGCTTACAGCGTGAGCTAGATAAAAAGGAAAAGGCACTAACGGAGGCAGCAACGCTGTTGATGCTCTCAAAAAAGTTCAACGAGATTTTTCAGCAGGACGAGGAGCCTTGATTCCGGCTGAAGATCGTAGAGCGACCGTAGCTCTGCTGCAGGAAGGAATGAGCCGCGGCGCCTCAATCAAGGCCGTGGCTGATCTATTCGGCGTTGCTCCACGCACGCTGAGGCGGTGGGGTCTGATGATTCGCGCCCAGGGTTTTAGTCATGATCAACGCAAGGGAGCAGACCGGTATGTCGCCCATCGATTTAGCCGAGAAGAGCGCCAGAATGTGTTGTCAATCGTGAATGATCCACGCTTTGCCGATCTGCCGCCTGGGCAGATCGTAGCAATACTTGCTGAGGAGGGAATTTACGTAGGATCAGAATCAACGCTTTACCGCATCATGCGACAGGAGGGACTTTTGAATCATCGCAGCAGGAGCCGCCCCCCACAGGAGCCAAGAGAGCCTCCAGTGCTGGTGGCAACGGGCATTCATCAAGTGCTGGCCTGGGATATTACCCTGCTTCCAGGCCCTGTGAAGGGGCAGTTTTATTACCTTTATATGGTGATGGACGTGTGGAGCAGACGCATCCTTGGCGTCGAGGTCCATGAGCGGGAGAGCGGCGAGCTGGCCGAACACTTCTTTGAACGTATCTGCCGTGATGAAGGGCTTCCTGCTGGCTCATCGACAGTTCTGCATTCAGACAATGGAGCACCTATGCGCTCCAGCACGTTGGCCGCAAAGCTTCGGGAACTTGGCATCGAGAGATCATTCTCGCGGCCACGCGTCAGCAATGACAATGCCTATGCGGAATCGTTATTTCGTACCATGAAATACCATCATAGTTATCCGCTGCGACGTTTCCGAGACCTTTTATCGGTGCGTGCCTGGGCCGATGGATTTGTGCACTGGTACAACGCGGAACATCGACACAGCGGCATCAAGTATGTAACGCCAAACCAGCGTCACAATGGTGAGGCTGACTTGATCTGTCGTACCCGACAGGAAACCTACGAAGAGGCGCGGCAAAAAAATCCCCGCCGATGGTCTAGAGCAACTCGAGACTGGTCACAACCTCAGATTGTGAAATTAAACCATCCTCGAACCCCGCAGGAAAGCTCGCAGAAGCTTAAAACAGTCTTGGATAGGTCCAGTGACCTTGATTACAGGAGCTACCCCTGGCAATAGAATGATGGAAATCATGAGCTTGGTAAGAATATGTAATCTTTAGATTAATCAAGTGCAGTAACCTAGGCCCCAGGGGGATGAGGTTGATCCGCCCGCAAGAGGCGGATCGGCCTCATCCCCCGCCTGGGGGCCGGCCATTAAAACCTTCGCTTCAACTCTTGCTACAGATCAGCAGATGACGCCTTTCGATTCCCGGTCTCGTAGTCCGTGACCATCAGATTCGTGTATAATTCGAATGTGCTGAGAGCAGCATCACGAGCGGACAACTTTCCTGATAGGCACCGCGGCTAAAGACTATATACAAGTTATCCAGCAGGATGTTGATCCAGCGATACTGGGGGAGATCATTGGGATAATGTCCATTGGTTACTATCGCAGTGTGGCTAAAGCCTGTTGCAACGCCCGAGCCGAAGCAGGCGAGCCCATCCGAGAGCACAGAGCAGACACTCGACAGGTGCGGTCGTGCCCAGTCAGTAAGCTCCTCTGATGTTGATCCAGCGACAGGAAGAATTTTTTCATGGATTGGATGTCCCGCTGTATTCAAGGAACTGTCAGCGCCGAGGGGAACCTTGTTCTCCGATCCACGACCTGTCATGCCTCTTGGTCGTTCTCCTTCGAAGTGGGCATCATCTATC
>JBKDOR010000091.1:0-9673 GCA_046342775.1 Synechococcaceae cyanobacterium | reverse complement strand
ATGATGCGGCGTTGCACCAGGGCACGGGTGACCCGAGCCCGGTGGTGGGTGAAGAACTCCTTGAGCCGCGCCAGGAAACTGCCGCCTTCGGTTTCCTCCAGATACTTGGCGATCGCCATCACCCCCTCCTCATAGAAGCGGCGCTTGCGGGCCTGGCCTGGCTCGTACTCGAAGAACTCCCCTTCGATCAGATCCCAGGCATCATCAGAATCGGAATCAAAGAACTCACAGATCCGGTAGAGCTTGGTGACCGGGATGCCAAGCATCTTGGCGGCTTCCTTGTCGCTGAAGGCATCGCGCTCACGGCGCCGCCGCGGGCCTGCCTGAGGTGTGGATGGAGTGGTGGCCATGATCAGCGGAACGCCAACAAGGAATCGCGCATCTTCTGCAGCCGCTCCATCACCCGTGGATCACCCCCCACATCGGGATGATGCTCCTTGGCAAGACGGCGGAAGGCTTCCTTGATGTCATCGGCCGTGTCCGTGGATGGTTCCAGGCCAAAGACATGCCAGGGCCGAAAGTTCTCCAGCACATCGATGCCATTGATGCAGGTGGCGCCGCTGCGGTTGCGTTCCGCCTGCGGCACCCCCACCCACTCGCGGTAGAGCTTCTGCCAGTCGGCCTTGGTCTTGAGATCGAAGCTGCGGCCCGCCATCGCCAGGTTGAACTCGCTGGACTGACGCAGCTCCTTGGCGTTCTCGCAGCCAAACACTTTGCAAACCTCGCTTTTGAGCTGGGTGAGCGTGAGCACCGGCTCAGGGAAGGGCTTGCCGTGGATGAACTCAGCAAATGCGAGCAGGGCTGAGGCATCTGGAGGCCCCTGGGCCAACAGCTCAGCAATGCGCTGCTGAACGGCAGGCTGATCCAGCTTCTTGCGGGTGGTACCTGCAGGCGATGGTTTGGATGAGCTGCGACTGGGCACAGGTTGAGATGGCCGGATGCAGTGCACCAGAGATAGCGCAGCCATGGCCCTCAGTGCTGAGGAATGGGCCGGTCTTTACAAGGAGCAGCATGATCAGAGCTCAAAATTATGCAGCTCATGCATTGAATTGCGACCCGGCCTCGATGGGGCCTGGGCTCCCCACTCCGCCGCCAGCATGCGATGCACCCAGTGCATCGATTTCGGGTCAAGCTCGTTCTGGTGCATTGGGATTCCGCGACGGATCCGGCACGGCACATGGGCTTCTCCTGCAGCTGCGCCATGCTCCTGGCCTTTCTCAGACCCGGCATCCAAACTCGCTGCACCAGCCAGGCGAGTTTCGCCACACGGAGCAACAGATCGCCCCTGCCAACATCCCCGCAACCAACGCCTTGTCAGCCGCTCCCATGCAACCAGCCTGCGACGTGCTGATCGTCGGCGCCGGACTCTCGGGCCTGATGGCGGCCCGGCGGCTGCAGCAGTGCGGCCTGGCGGTGCGGCTGCTGGAGGCCCGCGCCCGGGTCGGCGGCCGGATGGTGAGCACCACCACGGCTGATGGCAGCGTGGTGGATCTGGGCGGCCAGTGGGGCGGTGCCAGCCATCACCGGTTCGCGGCATTGCTGGCGGAGCTCGGACTCGCCAGCTTCGCCAGCCACGCCGCCGGCCGGGGCGTGTTCCATTGGCGGGGCCGGCGGCTGGAGGCCCCCCTCGCCGCCGAGTTTGCCCAGAGCCTGCTGTTCTTTGAGCCCCAGGCGCTGGAGTTGCCGGCCGCGGAGCTGGAGGCCACCGAGCGGCTGGGCCAGGCCTTCGCGGCTCTGGTGCGCTCCGTGCCCCCCCGCCGCCCCTGGGACACGCCGGAGGCCGAACGGCTGGATCGCCTCAGCGTCGCGGCCTGGGCGGCCGAGATCAGCCCTTTGCCGTTGGCGCGCCTGCCGCTGGATTGGCTCTGCCGCGTCGGCGGTTCGGGCGGCTTCGAGCCCTGGGAGGCCTCGATCCTGCATCTCGCCTGGACCCAGGCGGTGGCGCCCCAGGCCGAAACGCCGGAGGCCTGGTTGGTGCGCGCTGGCGCCGGGGCCGTGGCCCAGAGGCTGGCCGTGGACGTGGAGGCCGAGCAGCCGGGTTGCCTGCGGCTGGGCGCCGCCGCGATCCGGATCGAGCACAGCGCCCACGGGGTGCGGATCCTCGACGCCAGCGGCGCCTGGCATCAAGCGGCCGTGGCGATCGTGGCGGTGCCGCCGCCCCAGCGGCTGGCGTTGGATTTCGATCCGCCCTTGAGCGCCCCCCACCGGGCCCTGCTGCAGCGCTCCCCCATGGGCGGCATGACCAAGGTGTTGGTCTCCTATGCCCGGCCGTTCTGGCGCGAGCGGGGCCTCAATGGCCTCGGCATCGGCGCTCTCCCCTGGCTGGAGCTCACCGCCGACAGCGGACCCCCCGAGGGCCAGCCGGCGCTGCTGGCCAGCTTCGTGGCCGGCGAGCGGGCCCTGCGCCTGGGCGCCCTGCCCGCCGCGCGCCAACGCCAGCTGGTGCTGGCGGATTTGATGGCCTACTGGGGCCCGGAGGCGGGGGAACCGCTGGATCTGCTGCTGCAACCCTGGAACGCCGAGCCCTGGACCGGCGGCGCCTTCACCAGCTTTGTCACCCCCGGCAGCTGGACCAGCCACGGCCGCCTCGCCGCCGAGGGAGGGGTGGGACCCGGTCCCGCGCCATTGGAGCGGGTGTTGTGGGCCGGCACGGAGGTGTCGCCGCGCTGGCCGGGCTACTTCGAAGGCGCCCTGGAGGCCGCCGAGCTGGCCGCCGCCGCCGCGTTGGCGCGGCTGCGGGCCTGAGCTGCCGCGCCTGCCCGGCCAGCCGCCCCTTGCCTGCTTCGTTGTGTTGGCGAACAGGTCGCCGCAGGCCGGCAGGGCCTTACAGCCGGGCCTCGCCGTGAAGGGGCGCAGAGCCCGGCCGAACCGCCCCCAGCTTCATCTCGCTGAGGGTCCAGAGCTGCTCGGCCAGGCGGTCATCGCGGGCGGCGGCGCTGGGCGGGCGCGGCTCGAAGCACAGCCGGCCTGGCCCCAGCACCCGATTGCTGCTGTAACAAAAACCCGTGGCCTCGGGCAACGGATCCACCGCCAGGCCCGCCAGCAACGCCCCCGCCCGCTCCGGCGTCTCGCAGACCCGCAGCACGTCCCGGGCCAACAACGCGAACAGGGCCTGGCCCAACGGGTTGTGGCGGCGGCTGTCGCGGAAGAAGCCGCCGGGGCCGCGCGGGATCACCAACCCCGGACTCCAGGCCAACACCGGCAGCGGCGTGCCCCGCTGCCGCAGCCGCCGCTCCGCTTCGCGGGCCATCAACACGTTGCAGAGCTTGCTGTCTTTGTAAGCCTTTTCGGCATTGAAGCGGGCACTGCCATCAACCATCGCCGCGCCGGGGCCCTGGCGCAGCCCCTCCAGCTGGCCGAGGTCCGCCGGGGCTCCCACCCGGCCGCCCGGGCTTTCCGGGTCATGCACCTCCGAGGCGGTGACCACCAGCCGCGGCTCCTGCCCCCGCAACAGCAGCGGCAGCAGCCCCTGCAACAAAGCCTGGTGGGCCAGATGGTTCACGGCGACCGTCAGCTCGAAGCCCTGGGCCGACCAGCGCGGCGCCTGGGCGCCGCTGTACTGCAGGCCGGCACTGAGCACCAGGCTGTCGAGCGGTTCGGCCGCCTCCAGCAGCGCCTGGGCGCAGCGGTCGACGCTCTCCAGATCCGCCAGGTCGCACAGCGGCGTTTGCAGGGCCGAGTCCTGCTGGGTGGCCAGCGTCTTGCCCGCCTGGGTGTCTGACGCTGTGTCTGAAGTTAAGTCTGAAGCGGTGTCTGAAGTGGAGTCTGAAGCGGTGTTTGCAGGGGCCTCCAGAGGCGTGTCCAGCGCCTGCGTGAGCCGCTGGCGCAGGCTGGCGGCGGTGGCCGCATCGCGGCAGGGCAGCCAGAGGTGGTGGCCCGCCCGCAGCAGCAGCTTGCAGGCTTCGAAGCCGATGCCCGAGCTGCCGCCGGTCAGCAGGATGCGGCGGGGGCGCGGCGGAGCCGCTGGCATGGCGGAAACGGCGATCGGGCTTTGTCATGCTGGCGGGATGGAAGCCTCAGTGCCGTTGTTGCGGGCCGCCGCGGGGGGGGCGCCGCTGCTGTTCCGCCAGCTGTTCGATGGCGCCACCGGCAGCTTTTCCTACCTGCTGGCGGAGGTGAGCAGCGGCTCGGGGGTGTTGATCGATCCGGTGTTCGAGCAGCACGGCCGCGATCTGGCCCTGATCCAGGAGCTCGGCATCCAGCTGCAGGCCTGCCTCGACACCCATGTGCACGCCGACCACGTGACCGGCAGCTGGTTGATGCATGCCGCCACCGCCTGCGCCATCGGCCTGGCGGCGGTGGGCGGCGCCGCGAACGTGACGCTGCCGTTGCGGCACGGCGATCGCATCGACTTCGGCGGACGCTTCCTGGAGGTGCGCGCCACCCCCGGCCACACCGATGGCTGCCTCAGCTATGTGCTGGATGACCACTCCCTGGCGATGACGGGCGATGCGCTGCTGGTGCGGGGCTGCGGCCGCTGCGATTTCCAGCAGGGAGATCCCGTCACGTTGTACCGCTCGATCAGCGAGCAGCTGTTTTCCCTGCCCGAGGCCTGCCTGCTCTACCCCGCCCACGACTACAACGGCCGCACGGTCACCTCGGTGGCGGAGGAGAAAGCGTTCAATGCCCGCCTGGGCGGTCGGGCGTCGCAACGGGATTTCGTCGGCTCCATGGAGGCGATGAAGCTGCCCCACCCGAACCGCATGGCCGAGGCGGTGCCCGGCAACCTGCGGTCGGGGCGGCCGGTGGAGCCGGTTGCCGCCCAACCCTGGGCGCCGCTGCTGATCAGCTACGCCGGCCTGCCGGAGCTGCCTCCGGCCTGGGTGGCGCAGCACCGCTCCGAGCTGACCGTGCTGGATGTGCGCTCGGCCGAGGAGTTCCACGGCCCCGACGGCCACATCGCCGGCAGCCTGCTGATCCCGCTGCTGGAGCTAGAGCGCCGCCGGGGCGAGATTCCCGTCGAGCGGCCGTTGGTGGTGGTCTGCCATTCCGGCAGCCGCTCGGCCCTGGCCACCCAGCAGTTGCTGAAGGGCGGCCTGGAGCGGGTGGCGAACCTGCGCGGCGGCATCAGCCGCTGGGGTGATGAGGGCTATCCGCTGCAGAGCGCCGCGGGCGAGCGCGGCTGAAGCCGCTGTCCCTGGCCTGGTCCAGGTGGCTGGGGGTGTGCGGCTGTCGCTGGCCGGCCAGAGGCGAATGCCAGGGAAGACAATCGAGGGCGCGGTCCTCCCCCTCTGCCGCCTCCGCCCCATGAGCGACTCCTTCGACCTGATCGTGATCGGCGCCGGCTCGGGGGGATTGGCGGCGGCCAAGCGGGCGGCCAGCCATGGCGCCCGCGTGGCGATCGTGGAGGGAGACCGGGTGGGAGGCACCTGCGTGATCCGCGGCTGCGTGCCCAAGAAGCTGCTGGTCTACGGCTCGGCCTACCGCCATCTGCTCGCCGATGCCGCCAGCTACGGCTGGAGCCTGGGGGAGGTGCGCTGCGATGCCGCCACGCTGCTGGCCCATGTGCGCGCCGAGGTGGATCGCCTCAACACGCTGCATCTCGGCTTCCTCGAGAAGGCGGGGGTGGAGCTGGTGCGCGGCTGGGGACGGTTCAGCGGGCCGTCCAGCGTGGCGGTGGAGGCGGCGGATGGCTCTGTCCGCGACCTGCGGGCCGAGCGCATCCTGATCGCCGTGGGGGGGCGTCCGCACCGCCCCCAGATCCCCGGGGCCGATCTGGCCTGGGTCAGCGACGACCTGTTCCTGCTGGAGCAGCTGCCTGAGGCGGTGGTGGTGGTGGGGGCGGGCTTCATCGCCTGCGAGTTCGCCGGCATCCTCAACGGCCTGGGCGTCAAGGTGACCCAGCTGGTACGAGGCGATCACCTGCTGCGGGGTTTCGATCGCGAGTGCGCCGAGGCGGTGGCCGAGGCGATGCGGGCCGACGGCATCGAGCTGCGGTTCGCCCATTCCCCGGCGGCGATCAGCGGCCAATGCCTGCCAGGGGAGCTCAGCCTCACCACCCAGAGCGGTGAGTCGATCGCCTGCGGCGGCGTGCTGTTGGCCACCGGCCGCCGGCCGTTCCTGCAGGGCCTGGATCTGGAGGCGGCCGGGGTGGCGGTGGAGGGGCACCGCATCCCGGTCGATGGGCAGCAAGCCACCAATGTGCCAGGGATTTACGCCGTGGGTGATGTGACCGACCGGGTGAATCTCACCCCGGTAGCGGTGGATGAGGGCCGCGCCTTCGCCGACACGGTGTTCGGCAACCGGCCCCGCCAGGTGGACCACAACCTGGTGGCCAGCGCGGTGTTCAGCCAACCGGAACTGGCGGGGGTGGGACTGACGGAGGACCAGGCGATCGAACGCCACGGGGCTGAGGCGATCCGGGTGCATCGAGCTCGCTTCCGGCCGATGAGCCAGGCGCTGCCGGCCCGCGATCCCAAGGTGCTGTTGAAGCTGGTGGTGGAACGGGCCAGCGACCGGGTGCTGGGAGCCCACATGGTGGGAGAGCACGCGGCCGAGATCATTCAGATGGCGGCGATTGCGATCGGCATGGGCGCCAGCAAGGCCGACTTCGATCGCACCATGGCCCTGCATCCCTCCGTGGCGGAGGAATTCGTGACCATGCCCAATTAAGCCAAATCCTTACCCCGCCGCAACGGCAGGGGGCCGGGCGCAAACCGGATACGCCTGGGCAATGCGCGTGCCGACGTTGTAATGCACGCCAAGCTGGGCCGTAATGCTGACGTTACTGCGGGCTTCGAACAGCATCACCACATCCGAGCCGCCGAATTGGAAGTAGGAGATCTCCTCTCCTTTGCGTAGGGTCACGCCGGGTTCGGCCGTCAGCACGACGGAGGACATCATCGCCATGCCGATCGGCAGCACCGCGACCAGACCGATGGGCGAATCCAGCACGATCAAGCCGCGGGCCTGGGCGAATTGATAGCCCGCCTCATCCGGCGCCTGCAGATGACGGCGGGCGACCAGGCGACGCTCAGGCCCGTTCACCCCATCAGCGGTTGTGTCAACGATCACTTGCAGATAGGCCTGGCCGGGGATGACGCGAGCCTCCAGCACCTCCCCATCGACGGGGGCGTGTTGGCGGTGATAGTCGTTCGGGCTGAGAAAGGCATGGCAGAACAGCCCATTCGCAAAGCGCTGTTGATACGGGCTGCCCGCCAGCAATTCCTCAATGCTCCAGTGCAAGCCTTTAATCGTGACAGCGGAATCGCGTCGGATCTCCCACTGACCAATGAATACAGAGTCGGCCGGAGATGTAATGACGGTTGCATCTGCGATCGCGGCGATCGGGCGATAGCCAGGCTTGACGCTGCGCGCAAAGAACTGATTGAAGGTTTTCCAGCCACCACGGGGCTGGATGTATTCATGCATATTGTAGGCTGGAGAGCGGTAGAAGGAGGCGAGTGTTTCTTCCGTCAAGGATTCAGGGCTATCCATGAAGCGCCCCATCTGCTGGGCATAGCGCAGGATCCACTGCGAGAGAGGCGTCAGCTCCGGCTGTTGGGCCGAGGGGCGAACACGATTCTGATACTGAGCGATCGGTTCCTGATCGAGGATGAAATAAAAGGCGCAGGCTTTGCTGTAGAAGCGTGTGCCAGTTTCGTTCTCGACTGGAAGCCAGGTCACAAAGTCGTTGATGAACTGGAGGAAGTGATCGAGGCTATGCAAGCCTGCCAATTCAGGAACCTGCGCTTGCTGGGCCTGCCGCACGGCGGCCTCAAAGTCGTCCTGCCATTGATGGGCCGCGATCAACGCAACCAGCTCCTCAACAATCGGATGGAGTGGCATGGATCCCCTTACTCAATCAGGGTTGACCATAGCGTCATTGGCTATAGCCGCTCAGCGTTGACACACCGCCTGACATGCTCCAGCGGCTTGGTCCACAAAGCTTTTGTAGATGCCGCAGCTGGGCTGAACGCCATCGTGTTGCGCCTTGGGGCTGCCGTCGATGCGGAATTGTCTTGATGGGGTGTGGGCCACAAGGACACACCCTGCCGCTGGTGCGGAGTCGTAAGCGTCGGCCAGGATTCAGCCGTCTCTCAGCCCTTTCGGCCATGGCCCAGCCCGCCAGCATCCTGGTCACGGGAGCGTCCAGTGGCATCGGGGCGGCCTTGGCCCGAGGCCTGGCCGCCCGGGGCGAACCGCTGGTGCTCAGCGCCCGCCGCCTGGATCGGCTCGACTCCCTTGCCGAGGAGCTGGCACGCCGCCATGGCGTTGCGGTGCAGGTCGTGGCTTGCGATCTGGCACGCCCCGATGCCGTCCAGGCGCTGCGGGCCGAGCTGCGGCAGCGTCAGATCCAGCTCAAGGGTTGGGTCAACAGCGCCGGTTTCGGTCTGCGGGGACCGGTGGAGAGCACCGACACCGCCCAGCTGGAGGCGTTGTTGCGGCTGACCGTGCAATCCATGGTTGAGCTCACATCGGCGTTGTTGCCGGAGCTGGCCCAGCACCCCGATGCCAAGATCCTGAATGTGGCGTCCTTGGCGGGGCTGGTGCCCGGGTTGGCCGGCAGCGCCATCTACAGCGCCAGCAAGGCCTTTGTGATCCGCTTCAGCCAGGCCCTCGCCGCTGAGCAAGGCAGCCATGGCGTGCGGGTGATGGTTCTCTGCCCCGGTTATGTGCGCAGCGAATTCCATGCCGTGCTCGGGGTGGAAGACCAGATGCGGGGGATGCCGGGCTGGATGTGGATGGAGGCCGACTAGCTGGCTCGCCAGGCCCTGAATGCCTGGGCTGGCCGGGCTGTGGTAGTGGTACCGGGCTGGCCGAATCGGCTGATCGCCCTACTGGCCCAATGGCTGCCGGAACCCCTGGCGCGGGAGCTCGGCCGCCGCTTCTCCAGCCGCTATCGGCAGCCAGCCCAGACGGCCTGAGCCGTTGGGCGGCCGTCCGTGGACTCCTGGGCTGCGGCCGACAGAGTCGCCGAACGGCAACGGCAACAGCAACAGCAGCAGTTGCGGCGGCAGCAGTGAAAGCGGCAGCCGCAGCGGCCGTTGAACTGGCAGCAGCAGCAGCTGAGGTGGCAGCAGGCGCAGTTGAAGTGGCAGCCGTTGAGGCGGCAGGAGCCGGTGGCGCAAGCGCTCCCCCAGCCAACGCAGCGCCCGGCAGCCCTGGCTCAGGGCTTTCTTCGGGCTTTCCCGGGGGCCGCGGCAGCAGGCCCCGCCATGCTAGCCCGTAGGATGGAAGTGGCGGGGCGTGGCGCAGCTTGGTAGCGCGGGTGCTTTGGGAGCACTAGGTCGCAGGTTCGAATCCTGTCGCCCCGATCAGTCACACCAAGGGTTCTCGGCGATGCCGGGAACCCTTTTTTCTTGGCTGCAAGAGAAAGTGCAAGAGAAAGGCGCTCCAGGCCTGGCATCTCGTGCCGGCGTGAGTCCCTCTTGCGCAGCGGTCGAGCGCCTGCCTGCGCAGCGGACCCTGGGTTGGATCCCCAGCAGTCCTGGTCGATCTCTTGCAATCTCTTGCACGCCAACCCGTCAGCTCCACCCCTGATCTGTGCACGAGGCTCCAGCCCTCTTCATTGGCCCAGCAGGGGGGGGGTGCAGTTTTGCCCTGATGAAAAAGTGGATTGAGAGTGAGGCTTCAACATCTGAAAGTTCGTGGCCACACGGCTCATCGTTTCTGACAACCGCGACGACCCAGGCAACCCGTTGGTGCTCGACGGCGACGCGATCGATGCCGC
>JBKDOR010000090.1:0-6697 GCA_046342775.1 Synechococcaceae cyanobacterium | reverse complement strand
ATCTGTTCCGCTCTGGCTTGGTTGTAAGTGTGGCTTGTGAGGTTGCGATCTTGGACCATCTGCATCCAGCCTTCGCCATCCTCGATCAGGCCCAGCTGAAAGGCCTGCCGCAAGGTGTCGCGGGACCCGATCAAGTTGCTGACGCCCCGCGCCTGCATCAGATCCCGCAAGCTGTTCCAACCCAATTCAAAGCTGTATTCAAAGGCTTTGATCAGCCCCTGCTGTTCGCGGGCGTTGCGGGGTGGGGGATCAAAGAACGACTCCAACTGCTCTAAAGCCCTGCGGTAATTGGCGAAGCGCTGGCGCCAGCGCACCTCGGGGAGGCTCACAGGGCCTTCGCCTCGCGCTGTTCGCGCTCCGCCTTCCACAGCCGCCAGCGCACCTGCACCTCCTTCGGCGCGTAGACGACGATCGGCAAACTGACGTTGTAAGGCACCACAAAGGGCTTGCGGCCGATCGCCACGAAGGCTTGGCGCGGGCCCTGCTCCGGCGGGCAGGCCATGCGGGTGCTCGGTCCTGGCGTCACGGCGCTGACCCGATAGATCGGATAGCCCCAGCCTTTGAGGGTTTCGCTGCGGATCGTGCCGTTCAAGCGCGGTCCATTGCAGTCCACCGTCATCTCCTTGCCCACGATCAGCTCCACCCGCCAGTCGGCCGGATTGGCGGAGAGGCGGGGATCGCTGCTGGGCGGCGGCACCCCGGGCAGCTGGATCACCCAGCGCTGCTCGCCAGCCGTCGGGGCGGGGTAAGGCTTGAGGTCGAGGCGGGGCACGGCGCGGGCGAAGGGCGGCAACACCAGTAGCGAGGGCAGGGCCAGGGAGGGGGCGACCAGGCAGGGCAGTGCCAGGCCGGCGAGCAGCGGCGCCAACCTCCGGCCAAAGCTGCGCCGGCAGGCGGCAAGGCGGGGAAGGAGCGGAAGCGGCACGCGCGGTTGGGGGTGACTGAGCAGCATCCTGATGGCAGATTGCCTCCTAAGCCAGAGGCCGTGTCGGCCGCGCCCGTCGGTCGGCGCCAGGCGCCTCGGCTGGTCGCCGGGATCTGCCAGCCTGCAGGGGGCTCTGCTCTTCCCGGTCCGCCGTGCCGTCCACCGCCATCGCCCTGCTCTCCGGTGGGCTCGACTCCGCCACCGCCGCCGCCCTGGCGATCGAGCGCGGCGACCGGGTGATCGGCCTGTCGTTCGACTACGGCCAGCGCCATCGCCGCGAGCTGGCCGCCGCCGCCGAGCTGGCCACGGCCCTCAGCCTGGCGGAACACCACCAGGTGGCGGTGAACCTGGCGGCCTGGGGCGGCTCCTCGCTCACCGACCCCAGCCAGGCCATCCCCAGCGGCGGCGTGCAGGCCGGCCTGATCCCCAGCACCTACGTGCCCGGCCGCAACACCGTATTCATCGCCATCGGCCTCAGCCTGGCCGAGGCCCGCGGCGCCGAACGGCTGGTGCTGGGGGTGAACGCCGTGGATTACTCCGGCTATCCCGACTGCCGGCCCGACTACCTGGCCGCATTCCAATCCCTCGCCGACCTGGCCAGCCGCGCCGGCCGCGAAGGGCGCGGCGCCCGCCTCTGGGCGCCCCTGATCCAGCTCAGCAAGACGGACATCGTGCGCCAGGCCCTGCGGCTCGGGGTGCCGATCGAACGCACCTGGAGCTGCTACAGCGGCGGCGAGCATCCCTGCGGCGTCTGCGACAGCTGCCGCATCCGCGACGCGGCGCTGCGGGAGGCCGGCCGCCCCGACCTCGCCAGACGGGCCAGCGACGCCGATGGCGCCCCGCCACTTTCCAGCCCGCCAGCTTCCAGCCCGCCAAGGTCCAGTCCGCCACCGCCCACCCCATCCGGCGTCGCCGCGCAACGGCCGCAGGCCGCCGAGGCTGTTGGCGATGGTTGAGGGGAGGGGAGCGGCGATGGGGGCAGCGATGGCCGGCGCCGGCAAACCCCTGCGGCTGGAGCTGCCCTGGTGGGAGCCCTGGTCCCTGACCCGGGCGTTGGCTGAGCGCCTGGGGCGCGACGGCCTGGTGCTGCTGGAGGGTGACGGCAGCCCGCTGGGCGGCCGAGCGGTGCTGGGGGTGGCGCCGCTGCGGCGGGTGATCTGTCGCGGGCTGCCCGGAGATCCGGATGGGCGGGATCCATTTGCCGCCTTGGACCAGCTGGTCCAGGAGGGAGGCGCCTGGCTGGGCTGGCTGAGCTACGAGGCCGGCGCCTGGGTGGAACCGGCGGATCACTGGCGGCGCCCCGACCTGGCCTGCCTGGTGGCCCTGCGCCACGACCCCCTGATCCACTTCGATCGCCACGGCCGCCGGCTGTGGCTGGAAGGAGACGACCCGGGCCGGCTGCAGGCGATGGCGGCGCTGCTGCGGCAGCTGGCGGCGGAGATCCCCGCGGGGCCATCGGGGGCTGGCGGCGACGGGGGCGCCTGCGGGCCTGATGAAGCCAGCGGCTCCCGTCCGGGAGGTACCGCCGCGAGCACGTCTCCCACAGCCGCACCCAACATCGCAGCCCTCGCAGGGCCCATCGCCGCATCCATCCCCTTGGAGGCCTGGCACTGGCACACGCCCGCGCCCACCTACGCCCACCAGGTGCGCCAGCTGCTGGAGCGCATCGCCGCCGGAGACATCTTCCAGGCCAACCTCACCGCCTGCTGCGAAGCCGGGCTCGACCACGACCCCGATCTGCTGGGCCTGTACGCGCGCCTGCGCCGCCACTGCCCAGCTCCCTTCGCCGGCCTGGCGATCGTCGGCGATGAAGCGGTGCTGTCGGCCTCGCCCGAGCGCTTCCTGCGGCTGGATCCCTCAGGCCGGGTGGAGACCCGGCCGATCAAGGGCACCCGCCCCCGTTATCCAGATCGCGATGCCGATGCCGATGCCGCCGCCGAGCTGCTCTGCGACCCCAAGGACCGGGCCGAGAACGTGATGATCGTCGACCTGCTGCGCAATGACCTGGGCCGGGTGTGCCGGCCGGGCAGCATCACGGTGCCCCAGCTGCTCGGGTTGGAGAGCTACGCCCAGGTGCACCACCTCACCTCGGTGGTGGAGGGGGACCTGCTGAAGGGGCGCAACGCCGTGGACCTGTTGCGGGCCTGCTGGCCGGGCGGCTCGATCAGCGGCGCGCCGAAACTGCGGGCCATCCGGCGCCTGGCGGAGCTGGAGCCGGTGCCGCGCGGGCCTTACTGCGGTGCCTTGTTCCATCTCAGCGCCGATGGCGGCTTCGACAGCAACATCCTGATCCGCACGCTGGTGGCCAAGGGGCGGCGGCTGCGCCTGCACGCCGGTGGCGGCATCGTCGCCGATTCCAACCCCGAGGCGGAGGCGGAGGAGATGGGCTGGAAGATCCGGCCGCTGCTGGAGGCTTTGGCATGAGCCAGGCGATCGCCTGGATCGGCGACCCCTGGCAGCTCGACGCCGGCGCTCCGGCCGCCGCAGGTTTGACCGCAGACCTTCCGACCGCAGGCCATCCGGCGGCAGACCACCTGGCGGCGGATGGGCCGCGCCGCCCAGCTCCCCTAACCCGCGATCCCTTAGATCCACGTCACAGCGGTGCCTGGGGGCTCCCCGCTGAGCTGGGGGTGCCGCTCGATGACCGAGGCCTGCTGCTGGCGGACGGGCTGTTTGAAACCCTGCTGGTCGAGGCCGGCCACCCCTGGCGCCTGGAGGAGCACCGCCAGCGCTGGCGCGACTCAGCCGCCCTGCTGGAGCTGCCGCCGCCGCCGCCAACCTCAGTGCTGCTGGGGCTGCTGGCGGAGGCGGTGGCCCGCTGTGGCGCCGACGGCGGCGTGCTGCGGCTGAATGTGAGCCGCGGCGGCGGCGGCCGTGGCCTGGATCCGCCGGTACAGCCGGGGCCGGGGGCGGCAGCCGGGTCAGGGCCACTGCCGGGCGCTGGGCCGGGGCCCAGGCCACGCTTTTGGCTCAGCTACAGCCCCGGCGGCCCCTGCTTCGAGCCGGTGCGGCTGGTGCTCAGCCGCCTGGAGACCCGCAATGCCGCCAGCCTGGTCAGCCGCTGCAAGACCTTCTCCTATGGCAGCTCCCTGGTGGCCCGCCGCGAGGCCCGCGCCCGCGGCGCCGACGACGCCCTGCTGGCCAGCAGCGCCGGCGGGCTCTGCTGCGCCAGCGCCTCCAACCTGCTGGTGCGCCTCGACGGGCGCTGGTGGACGCCGCCGCTGAGCAGCGGCTGTCTGCCGGGCATCCTGCGGGGCCTGGCCCTGGAGCAAGGGCTGGCGGTGGAGCGACCGCTGAGCCCTGAGGATCTGGGCAACGCCGAGGCGGCCCTGCTGCTCAACAGCCTCGGCTGCAGGCCGGTGCTGGCCTGCGAGGGAATGGCCCTGCCCGCCCTCAGCGCCCTGGAGGCCGAGGGGCTTTGGCGCGAGCTGCTGGCGGGCGAGGGGGGTTGACGTCACGCGCAGCCCCTTCAAGACTCGCCCCAACCCAACCCTCTCTGCCCTGCCCCACAGCCTGCAGAGGCCCCGCAGTGTTCAAGCCCCGCCCGCAGGTCCGCTGTCCGGCTCCACACCCTTCAGCAACACCGCCTCGACGATCCACTACACCGCTAAACCGCTAAACCGAGCCAACCGAAGCGCCGTTGCAGGGTCAGGCTGACATGCGGGAGAGGCCATGCTTGGGGGCATCAGCGGGGCCTGCGCTGCGTTGTCGCTGATCTGCTTTCCCCATGCCGAAGGCCCCGCCCACCCCCCAACCATCCGCCGAGGCAGCGGCCAAGGCCCACCCAGCTCCCCCGCCCAGCGCGTCGGAACTGGCCTTGCCCGCGGCGACGGACGAGGCCCTGCGGGAGGCGCGCTGCGAGCGGCTGGCGGCGGTGCTGGTGGCCGCCGGGCGGGTGGTGCCGGGCCTGGAGTGGGATGGCGAGGGCCAGCTGTGCGCTCGCTGGTGGCCCCTGCCGGCGGCGGAGGATCGGCCCTGGCTGGAGGCCCTGCTCCCAAACGACGACCCTGTCGCCCAGCAGCAGCTGGCTGCACGGCTGGCCGCCGCCGTCGACCGCCTGGTGCGCCAGCGCCTGGGCCAGCCCGGCCCCAGACCCCGCAGCGCCACCAGCTCTAGTGCCAGGGACAGTGCCGGTGCCGGTGCCACCAAGCTCCGCGGCCACCAGCGCGGCGCGATGGCCCTGCCCGAAGCCTGGCTGGCCGCCCTCAGCGGCGACGACCCACGCCTGCCGACCTCCAGGGATCCCGTCTCCCCAGATCCTGTGCCCAAGGGGGCCGGGCAGGCGTTGGTGCGACGGGTCGCCGCCTGGGTGCGCCAGGGGGTGGCTCCCGGCGGCGATTGGCGACTGTCCCTGCGCTGCCATCCACCGGACGATGGACCACGCCGCGGCTGGGGCATCGAGCTGCTGCTGGGTCCGGCGGCCGATCCGAGCCTGCTGCTGCCCCTGAAGACGTTCTGGTCCGGGGCCAGCCCGTTCGCCGCCAGCGCCTTTGAGGGGATCCTGCGGCAGCTGGGGCTGCTGATCCGCCTGGCACCGGAACTGGCTCCACTGCTCCAGCAGCCGGCGCCGTCGGAGCTGGAGCTGGAGGAGGAGGCCTTGGTGAGCCTGGTGAGCGCCCGGGCCGCGCTGCTCAGCGAGGCGGGCTTCGCCGTGCTGCTGCCCAGTGGCCTGCGCCAGAACGCCCGGCTGGGACTGCGGGCAAGGATCCCCAACGCCAAGGGCCAAGGCTCAACCAAGGCGGCGCCGGCCGGCAGCGGTGCCGGTCTGGATCTGGCGGGATTGTTCCAGTTCGAATGGCAGGCGGTGCTGGGCGATCAACCGCTCTCCGCCGCCGACCTGGAGGCGTTGCAACAGGCAGCCGAGCTGAAGCGGCCGCTGGTGCGGCTGCGGGGCCAGTGGACGTTGGTGGATGCCGCCGCCGTGGCGGGCCTGCTGAAGCTGGCGGGGCAGCGGGGACAAGCCAACGGCGCGGAGTTGTTGCGGGGCGGGTTGGGCCTGGAGCGCTTGGGGTTGCCGCCGGAGCTGGAGCTGGCGGGGGTGGAGGCGGCTGGTGCCCTCGGCACCCTGCTGGCCGGAGACCTGCACAGCCGGGCGGAGGCCCTGCCCACGCCGCCCTCCTTCGCCGGGGAGCTGCGGCCCTATCAACAACGGGGTCTGGGCTGGCTGGTGTTCCTCGGCCGCCTCGGCCTCGGGGCCTGCCTGGCGGACGACATGGGGCTCGGCAAGACCGCCCAGCTGATCGCCGCCCTGCTGGCCGATCCGCTCGAGGCGCCCACCTTGGTGGTGGCGCCGCTGACGCTGCTGGGCAACTGGCGGCGGGAACTGGAGCGTTTCGCACCCTCGTTGCGGCTGGCCTTGCACCACGGCCCCGAGCGGCCCCGCACGGCGGCGGCCCTGAAGCGCGGCATCAAGGCCCTCGGCCCCGGCGGCGTGCTGCTCACCAGCTACGGCGTGCTGAGCCGGGATGGCCCAGGCTTGGCCGCCATCGCCTGGGGTCGGCTGGTGTTCGACGAGGCCCAGCAGCTCAAGAATCCCTACACCTCCATGGCCCGCGCCGCCGCCGCCTTGCGGGGGGAGCGTCGCGTCGCCCTCACCGGCACGCCGGTGGAAAACCGCCTGCTGGAGCTGTGGGCGCTGCTGCAGCTGCTCAACCCCGGCCTGCTGGGCAGCCTGACGCAGTTCCGGCAGCGCTTTGCCGTGCCGATCGAGCGGGATCGCGATCCCGAGGCCGCCGAACGGTTGCGACAGCTCACAGCGCCCTTTCTGCTCAG
>JBKDOR010000089.1:0-6599 GCA_046342775.1 Synechococcaceae cyanobacterium | reverse complement strand
GCTGGCCATACAGCTCGGCGATCAAGCCGCCGCCGCCCTGCAGGAAGGGAGCGGCGTTGGCATCCAGCTGGCTTTCAAAGGCATTGGCATCCGCGGCTTCCACGGCGGCCGCCGTCAGGTCTTCTTCCGCGGTTTCGTCGTAGCACTGCATGAACACCGACGGATCGCCGATGTTGCGCTGGGCCTGCTCGTCCTTGCGGATCAGAACCTGCAGGATCCGCTCCACATCACCCATCCCCTCCACCGCCGAGGCGGTGAGCAGGTAGCGGATCAAGGGCTGCTGACTCTGGCCGTAGCGGTCGATGCGGCCATTGCGCTGTTGCAGCGTCATCAGCGACCAGGGGATGTCGAAGTGCACCAGCCGGTGGCTGAGGTAGTGCAGGTTCAGGCCCTCTGATGCCACCTCGGTGGCCACCAGCAAGCGGATGGGGTCGGCCTCCTGGCCGAAGCGCTCCACGATGTCGGTCTGCTCGGTGTCGACCATGCCGCCATCCAGGCGTTGCACCGCCTCCGCCGGCAGCTGCAGATCCCGGGCCAGATGCTCCATCAGGAACCGCTGCGTCTCCCGCCGGCCCGTGAAGATCACCACCCGGTCTTTCGGATCCGCCCCCTGCCACTGCCAATCGCCGCGCAGCAAGGCGAGCAGTCGTTGGTATTTCGAGAACGTCTCCGCACCGATCGGCTCCAGCAGCCCCACCAGCGGCTCAAGGGCGGCCTGGTCTGCGGAACTGGGCTCCTTGGCCTGGCTCAGGGTTCTGAGCCGGTTGCGCACGGTTTCCAGGCAGGCCATCGGGCTGGAGAGCATCGCCTTCTGCAACGTGGTGCGGAACAGCTGGCCGGCCTTGGCGTTCCGGTCGCTGTCGGGCAGCTGCAACGTTGCCAACACCGTGAATACCGCCTCCTCCTCGGCGCTGGCCTTGGCTTCCACGTTGGCGGCGTCGCGCTCCGGCACGCCCTGGGCCGCGCGCATCTGGCCGATCACGTCCTTGCGGAAGCGCCTCACATACAGATCACGGATCTCCGCTTCTTCCTTCGTGTAGTCCTTCGGGTTGGCGATCGCCGTGGGATCGAGCATGTTCACCAGGCTCGCGAAGCTCTCCGGCTTGCCGTCATGCGGCGTGGCCGACAGCAGGATCAAGGTGTCGGAGCGGGTCGCCAGCCGCTCAGCCAGCTTGGAGCGCTGGCTCCGCTGCGCCCCCACGCCGCGCTCGGCGACGTTCTGACACTCATCAATCACGATGATGTCCCAGTGGGCGTGCTCCAGGTAGGTCCGGTAGTCGCGATCGTTCTTGAGCGTGTCGACCGAGACGATCGCCTTATCGAAGTGATGAAAGGGGTTCTGGCCGGTGGGCAGCTGCTCGCGGATGCGCTGGATACCCAGCGAATCGAGCCGCACCAACGGGATCGTGAAGCGGTTCCAGAACTCTCCCTGGAACTGCCCCAGCATGCTCTTGGTGGTGACCACCAGCAGACGCCGGCCGCGCCCGCGCCGGATCAGCTCACTGCAGAGGATGCCGCACTCCAGCGTCTTGCCCAGTCCCACCGCATCGGCGATGAGAAGCCTCTGGCGAGGCATCGCCAACGCCTTGGCCGCCGGAACCAGCTGGTAGTCCATCACGTCCATCGCCGCCCGATGGCCGATCACCAGCTCGGGCCCAGTCGGCACCGTGCGGCGCAGGTGGGCCTCGAGGAACAGCAGGCTGTCGCGGTAGTTGTCGGAGCCATCTCCCACCAGCTCGGTGTCCTCCGGTTGGAGCACCTTGAGGTCGGGCTCCAGGGCTTCCAGGAACAACGCCTCCTGCTCCTTCAGGTAGGGCGACACGCCCACCACTTCCAGCAGCCGTTCTCCCTCGCGGGTCTGCTTGACGTTGCGCACCAGCCACTCGGCGTCGCGGCACTGGATGCGAGCGCCGGGGGCGATGACGGCTTTAGCCATGGAGACGGCCCTTCTTCTCGATGCAGCTCTGAATGAGCCTGCCGCTGACCATCCGCTGACGTCGTTCCGCCCCAGTCTGCGTCGTTCACCAGCCGCAGCGCAGCCAAGGCTGCTCAATCTCAACCTCCACGACGCCGTACCGATGCACGAGGTGCATGGTGTTTCAAGCCAGGCCCATCCAGCCGGGCTCTCACCGGGCGGACTCTCCCCCCACCATCCCCCGCGCCAGCTCGTACTCCCTGGCCAAGTCAATCCCCGCCCGCAGGTGGGGCAACGCCGCCGCGGGGTCGGCCTGCATCAGCAGCAACTGGCCGAGGCTGCGCCGCGCAACCGGGTTGCGGGGCTCCAGCAGCACCGCCTTCTCCAGCGGGCTTTGGGCGGCCTCGGGATCGTTGTCCCGCAGGGCGGCGATCCCCTGCGCCACCTGGGCATTGGCATCACCCGGATCGAGCTCCACCGCCCGGCAGCAGCTCACGGGCCTGTTTGAGCCTCATGGGGTCGCTGTAGACCATGCCCAGGTTGTAGAGGCTTTCGACGTGGTCGGGCTCCATCTGCAGGCGGATGCGCAGCAACGGGATCGCCCCGTCACTGAAGCCCACGTCCAGCCGGCCGCCGGCCTCGCGGTGGCGATACAGCCTGCCTACTTCCAGTGCCACATCAGGCCCAGCCTCAGTAGGCCCGTGCTGACGTTGAACACGAAGACACCGAGGTAAATGGCATTGAGAGTCCACAATACCACTTCAACAAACGTTAGGCAGAGCAGCAGACAGAGCGGCGTTTTACTGGTTCCCTCCCTTGGCAGCTCATCCATTACCTGGGTGAGCCAACGCCCGAGAGAGAACAGCTGCAGTACCCTTAGACATGAAAAAATAATGCCGACAAAAGTGGTTGCGCCATCCCCGAGCAGGCTGTTGGCAATGTAGAGCACGACCGACTGGGCTCCGATGAGCAGAAAGTAAGGATTCAGGCACTTGACGTAGATATGATTGTGCCAGTTCAGCAGGAAGACGATCAGGGGGAGAATCACCCCGAGCAGCAGAAGTAATGGCCGCCTCAGAAGGCCGATGGTTTCGCGTAGAGATGTCCCCAGGATCTTATCGTGTTCATGATAGAATGTGCCAATATAGCCCAGGTTCTCCGATGGAATATTGAGATATCCGGGCATGAGTTCGATCAGGATTCTGAGCGTGACAACGACGACCACAGAGGCAAGAAACACACTGCCAATATCTCTCGGCCTCATCAGGACGTGCGGCACTGGCAGCCGCTTCGCCTTGAGCAAAGCACTGGAGTCCGATGTCATGAATTTTCTTCCCTGCTCCAGCAGGCCTGACAGCAGTGCCGTGAGGCCCGACATCATGGTTGGCCCGCCCGCACGGGCAGGGCGTGGTTGTAGGTCTGAAGCTTCGCGCCGAGCTCGGCCTTTTCAGGCTCGCTCAGGCCGCCGGTTTGTTTGCTGCAGAATCGGTTTTCAAGCTCCAGGCTGTTGCTTTGTTTAAGGGGTTCACTCTGATAATGTCTGAGGCTATAGATGTTGATCAGCTGATACAATGTGAGGTCGCTTTGATTGCTGGCAGAGGGAAAGGGCAGTTCCTCGCAGAAAAAGTTCCGCCACACCACCGCCAGTGCGTCTCGTTGTTCTTCCGTTCGCCCAGGCGGCGTTTCCGATCTTGGAAGACAGTTATCGTTAAAGTCCCCAGCCTTGACGAGGCACCCACCCCATTTAATCAGGCCTCTGCTGGGAAGTGTTGGCGAATCTGCCAGCGTGGGCAGGTTGATGACGGCTTCGATATAGCGAATATCGGACATATGGGGAATCAGTACTACCTTCTGTATCTTCAGTTCTTCGTTGTGGCGAATTTCTTGATTGGGAAATAGCGGGCCCATGCCAAGGAAGCGCTTGGGGCTTTTTGTCATCTCAGGACCTGAATAGGCTTTGGGCGCGAGAACGACCTCGGTGCTGCTGTTTACATCGGAATGAAGGGCCTGCGAAATGATGTGGGAATATTGTACTGGAACCAGGAAGCCTCCACGCGCTTGTGCATTGTCAGTGGAGGACGATGGCTTGGCCGTATGCCCATACAGAATCCAATGGGGTTTGAGAAGAAAAGTCTTTCTTTCGCTCTGGTTGGTGGCCTTGGCATTAAGGATAATCACGGACATGCCATCTCTATGGTCGCTACTGGCTTGGGCGTCAACTGTGACGTCCATTTTGATGCTGATTGGATCCGTGTAGGGAAGGATCAGTTTCTCCTGCAGGGTCGTCCCGACGCCGAGAGTCGCCGTCACCAGGCCGAGTAGCGTACTAGCCAGTTTCGTGGCTCGATCACCCGCCACCTCGCGCGCGCCTTCCCCCTCCTCGTTCTCGCTGTCCGTCGCGGTTGATTCCTGCCCATGGGGATGGGCTGGGGGCGTCTCCTGTCCAGGACGGACCTCTGGTGGCTCAGAAAGATCCCCTGGCCGGCCAGCGCCTTGGCGGCCCTCGCCCCCATGAGCTTCGGATGTCATGGCCGGTCACCTCTGGCCCAGAGAGGCAGGCAGATCTTCGCTATCGGTTCAAAGCGCAAGATGCCCCCCAATCCACATATCTTCAGAGGCCGTGGAGCTCTCCCCTGCTGGATGATCTTGCCTTCAACAGCACGGCCACCGTGATGGGCTCTGGGGCGGCTAGCGCCTCGAGCAATTGCCATTGCCGTCGCAACAGATCGTCGTGCCGTCATCCCGTTTGTAGCACTGCTGGGCCTGGCTCGGATCGGCGGTCAGGACAATGCTGGAGCCAAGCAGGATGGATACCATCACCACCCAGCCCTTGAAGCGGACCAGGGAGAACAAGGGTTTCATGAAATGACGCTCAGCCACTGAAAGTGTCTTCACAGACAATTTTGGCGACCCTGTCGCGCAGGCATCTCGAGTTCAACATCTCTTCACAGTTTCCTCTTGCCTTCCGCCTCCCACCTTGAGGACATCGTCGTGGATGGGAGCGTTTCTCTGGCGACCTTGCCGTAGCCGCCGCCCCATTTGATCGACCCGTCCGTCGTCCGGCATCGGCAAGCGCTCGCCTGTGGCCTCCCTCCAACTCTTGGGCGCCGAGTCCAACTCCGTCTCCTCAAGCCACCAGTCCGCATCGAGCTTCAGCTGGCGTTGCCCTGGCGCTGATCTGCCAGGCGTACCTCTCGGTGCGACACCAGAAAGGCTTCAATCCAGTCGTGGTGGCACTCCGGGATGGTGGGAACGGCGATATCTACCACGTCCTCGGGCACCTTGAACCGCTTGCGGAAGACGCTGATGAGTCTCTCCAGCAACGGACTCGGCGGGCTATGAGGTGTTGTGGAGGTGTGTCGTCCGTAGCACCTTCTGCAGCTGCTTTCGTTCGGGAGTCAGCTGCTCTACAAAGCGATGATTGAGGTTTCTGATGGCCAAGAGCGGAATGTACTCGTGGCCATCAGGGCCGAGGGGTGGCCTTGGGGCGGGCTTGGGGGGCGACTCCGGCGCCGGCGAGCAGCGCATGAGCCTCTGGCGTACCCGTGCGGCTCATGGGCCCAGCGCCGGCAAGTGTTCAGGGCTTAGGGCTCCTGGAACTTGGGGGGGCTCGATGGTGGGCGCGGCATTGCTCTTGGCATTGCCGGGATGATGGATCGGACCTGCCCTCCGGCTGGGCCCCGCCCGAAGCCTTCCAGCATCAGCACAGGCACTCAACGCTGCTGCGCTGGGCCTCAGAAGCCTGGACTGGAATGGGTCAAGGTATTCGAATGGGCTGCAAGTCTTCCTGATAATCCACCCCTCACATTCCATTAGAGAGCGATGGACAGGTGCACATCAGCCTTGATCGCATTCCACGGAATACCCCAAGCCTCACGGCCAGCAATCGAGCCGCGATTGTCTCTCCACCCCCGAATCGACCCAGGACCCCGGGAGACGTTCAGGCAACCTCAACCCGCTCCCCGATCAAGCCCGAATCCGCCCAGATCTGCCTCCTTCCAGCCCATTGCACCCCTCCAGTGCACCGACTGCAGCCCTGTCTGAATCCACACCGGATGGGATGGCCTGCGGCGTCCATCAAGGGCATTTTGGCGGACATCAACTCCCGCATCCGCATCGCAGCGGACTTGTCTGCGAAGCAGACACCCCCGCGCAGACGAAGCAGACAGGCAGACTTCCGCTCCACTCATGCAACACCCAGCAAGCAGACCGGAAAGCGTTGCGCTGGTGGAAGTTTGCAGGGGTGGAGAATGGCAGATGGGATTTCAAGTCCGCTGCGTTTACTGATTCCGCCATGCCCCCCTTGTCCCCGCAAGGGATCTCAAGGGTTTGGTTGAGCCAATGTCTGCTTGCAATCCAAGCAGACCCAGCAGACCTGCCCCCTGTTACCCCAGCCGGTGGAAGCCTTCGCATCCTACGGCTGACGTCCGCAGCGGTGCCGTTTGCCTGGCGGCGGCCATGCTGCCGGCGTGCGATTTCTGCAACCCTGCAGTCAGTCCGGGCCGACGCCTCGCCGGCATCCTCCAGCGCTCATTCCTGCAGCGCTCATTCCTCGTGGCCTGGGCGACTGAGGGCGGCGAGGAACTCCGGCTGTGGTGGTGGCAGACAGATCTGCTCTCGGAGTTCGGCGGGGCAGACCTGCTCAGGCGGGATTTGCCTCGGACGTGGCCTTGGGCAATGCTCC
>JBKDOR010000088.1:0-3263 GCA_046342775.1 Synechococcaceae cyanobacterium | reverse complement strand
ATTGTCGGCTAAAGATCGCAAAGCCGCTGGCCAGGGCCAGCCCGAGCTCCCGGAGTTTGATCACCCATGCACGCCCACGCCGATCGGCACAACGCGCAAATTCACGATCACCTTTACCGTCTTCACCGTCTTCAGCGTTTTCACTGTCTTCACCGCTGAATCCCCCCATCGTGGATCGGAGATCCCCCGTGCTGCCATGTCTGTCTTTCCGCTGCTTGTGATCGTCCATGCCCTGGCGGCCACGGTGTGGACCGGCGGCCATCTGGTGCTGGATCTGGGAGTGCTGCCCAGGGCATTGCGGGCGCAGAGCGCGGCACCGATCCGCGCCTTCGAGGAGGTCTTCGAGCCCCTGGGCCTGACGGCCCTGGCCATCCAGGTGCTGACCGGGCTGGGGATGGGCTGGATCTACCTGCCGGGCTTGCATGGATTGCTCAGCCCGGCCAACCCGATCGGGATGCTGGTGGGGGTGAAGCTGCTGCTGCTGGCCGGCACCGCCGCCCTCGCCGTTCATGCACTGCTGCGGCTGATCCCCAACCTCACCGACGACAACCTGAGCGGCCTGGCCTGGCACATTCGTGGCATCACCGCCCTGGCGATCGCCTTTGTGGTGGTGGGTGGTCTGATTCGGCTGGGGGGCCTGGGCTGATGTGGATGGACAGGGCTTCGGCCCGGCGAAGTCGAAAGCCCATGACAATCAGCGATCAGGCTTCAAACCACCGCAGTCCTGCCAGCTGGCCAGAAGCCGCGCCAGCGCATCTTTACTGGCGGCCAGCTCATCGATGCGCAGGTTGATTGATTCCATCTTCGCCGCAATACTGTCTTTCAGAACAGAGCAGTTGCAGACACCAGCTCGCCGTACCTCCAGAATCTTGGCTAACTCGGGAATCGATACATCTATCGCCCGCAGGGAGCGAATGATCGCCAGCTCAGCGAGATTCTCTTCGTCAAACAATCTGTACCCAGCTTCGGAGCGAGCCCTGGGCTGGAGCAATCCTTCATCGCAGTAATAGCGGATCGTCTTCACCGGCAGGCCAGTGCGCCTGGCCACCTCGCCAATGCGCAGGCTGGGAGTGGGTTTCGCTGACACAGATCCCTGGCGGGCCAAGGCAAGAACCCTCTACCGGGTGGAAGCTTTCCCACACTAGGCAGGCCAGGCCGCGACACCTCCCTTCCTTACTCTCCAGTGATTGGGGGTTGCTGGAGGCATTGGCTAGGGTGGGCGTTCAGCAGCCCCCCTGCGCTCGCCCCCGTCCCATGTCGATCCACCCAAGTCCGTGGCCAACCCGAGTGGCAGTCGCGATCGGGGCCAACCTCCTGTTTTCCGCCGCCGGCCTGGCCGCTCCTGCTGCCGGTGCTGGCGGCGTTCCCGCCCATTACCGAACCCAGGCAGAAGCGGAGAAGGCCGCCAAGCTGCACTTCAACTGCACCGGCGCCCACAAGATGGGAGATCAATGGATGCCCTGTGCCAAGCACGGTGACGCCCACGGCTCTGGGACTTCCCACTGAGGCCGGGCCCATGGCGCAATGCGGCGATAAGCCCAAACGGATCGCCTTCGGGGTGGCGCCTCTGGGCATCATTTCGATCGGCATCGTGCCGATGGGGGTGGTGAGCATCGGCGTGGTGCCGATGGGGGTCATCAGCCTCGGTGTGGTGGGCATGGGTGTGCTCAATGCCTGTGTGGTGGGCATGGGTGTGCTGGTCGCGGGCGTGAATGTGATGGGGGTGTGGTGGGCCGGCATCGACGGCATGGGTCCGCGGCGGCTGGGAGCTGCTCCCTCGGCCGTGCATCAGCACCATCACAGTTCCCCCGGCCAGGCGACCCCGAACCTGATGGCCTACCCGAGCCGAGAGCAGGCTCTGGAGAGGGCGCGGCAACTGGGTTGCAGCGGCGTCCATGCCATGGGCTCCCTCTGGATGCCTTGCGCCGAACACACCCAGTAAGGGATTTCTTACAGAAGAGGAGGCCCAGGTGGCGTGGGTGGAGCAGAGCCAGGCGGTGAAGGTGGCCGTGGATCCGGCCTCGACCGTGGTGGGTACGTATTACCTCAGGCCCAACTCCCTGGCACTCGGTGCCCATGTTGCCAACGCTGGCTATGTGGTGGCTGAGCACTGCCGGCGGCGGGGGATCGGCAGCCGGCTCTGCCAGCACTCGCTGCAGGCGGCGCGGCGGCTGGGCTTTCGGGCGATGCAGTTCAACCTCGTGGTGAGCACCAACGCCGCTGGGATCCGCTGCTGGCAGCGCAACGGGTTTCCTGATCAGCAAGAAGACTCCGCAGAACGCAGGAGCCGCTCTGGGCATGGTGGGCAGCCCACTGCAGCTATCAGGAGCCGCTGATGCAGTGTCTTCAAATTGAATCGACGGTTGAATCGGTACGCAATTTCCGCAAGGTAGCGGTTACTATATTTGGAAAATAGAAATGCATGGTAGGCACCGCCAATCCCCGTCTTCACATTGCCTAGAATTGTGTTGAGCCACTGGAACAACGGCAGTTCTTTTGGCTTTCGGCCTCCTGCAATCTTTGGTATATGCTTGCAGCCGGCCTCGGTCACTCCCGCGAAACACGCCAGGCCATCGGTGATGACAGTCGTCCCGGCTGCAACATGGTTTTGAGCCCAGCTTGCAATGGCTTTTGTTGTGAATCCACTTACACGACTCATCCGCATGCGGATCGGTCGTTTCTTATCATTGAATTCCACGGCTGCTACGAAGGGGACCTTGTTCTCCGATCCACGACCAGCCTTGCCACCACTGAGCTCACCGCCAAGATAAGCATCATCAATCTGCACGAGCCCACCCAGAAGATAGTGGTCATCACGTTGCTGCATCGCATGCATGAGCTTGTGATGAATCATCCAAGACGTAGGGTAACTTACCCCAAGCTGACGCTTCAGCGCCAAGGCAGAGAGCCCTGTTTTCGCCTGGCTGATCATATAGATCGCCTGAAACCAGATGGTGAGCGCCAGCTTGGTGGCTTCAAAAACGGTCCCTGCCGTCAGCGTCGTCTGGTGGCGGCAGTTCTTGCATTGATATCGCTTTCGCCGCCTGTCATGAATCACCCCGTAGTGTGCACCTCCACAACGCGGACAGCGAAACCCCTCCGGCCATCGAGCCTTTTCAAGCGCTGCCTCGCACTGTGACTCCGTGCCGTATTGCTCCGTAAACTGAGTGAGGGACAGCCCCGCCTGATACTGAATTTTGCTCTGAGGCATTGCCCCACCTCTCTGGATAGTACTTCCGTACCATTCTAGGGTCGAGATGGGG
>JBKDOR010000087.1:0-2785 GCA_046342775.1 Synechococcaceae cyanobacterium | reverse complement strand
CCAAGCCTTGCCTGATCGGTCCAGGTCTTAGGGGGCTCCTGAGTTTTGACTTCAATGACTGGGTTCGACATGGCATTTTCGATTGAGTTGGCCCTGCATGGTTGTGTTCGCTCTTTCGGATCCCTGGTCTTCCGCATGCGCCATCCTAATCGGAAGAAGCGGTCGGCCACACGCCCCGGCGCGGTTACCAATGTTCGTATCCCTGAATCCATGTCCATCAATATCCCTAGCTCTCAAGCGGTCGAAAGCTCTTTCAACCCAATGCTTTAAGTCAGGCCAGGGTTGAACGCGTTTTAAACTTAAAATTCGCCAATGGCCTGTTCAACGCTGCGTGCAAACAAGCAAGCGGCCAAACCCCTTACCAGCTGACCCCGAACGGAGATGTGATTAAGTGGATGCCGAAAAGCTGTCGGCCACGAGGTCTACCCGTTGTCCTGCCGACAGAGATCACATCGCAACCTTCATGGAGAAGCATCATCAAGATGCCCCTCGATGCTCTCCCTGAACCCGTCCATCGCCCAACCCAGCCGAGCGCTTCTCGGTCTGGACATTGCGGAGGTTCTTGACCGCGCCAGCCAAGGCTGCTGGGCCGCTCGCATTGGGTAGCTGGCTTGTCCATGCCGGCGACCACCGGCCTTTCACTGATGGGGGCAGGGGGACTTGAACCCCCACAGTCTTGCGACCTGCGGATTTTAAGTCCGCTGCGTTTACCAATTACGCCATGCCCCCCTTGCCACCGCAAGGGATTTCAAGGATTTGGTTTAGCCAATGTCTGCTTGAAAACCAAGCAGACCCAGCAGACCTGCCCCCTGTTACCCCATCCGGTGGAAGCATCCGCATCCTACGACTGACGTCCGCAACGGAGCCGCTTGCCTGGCGACCGCCGTGCTGTTGGCGTGCGATCCCTGCAACCCTGCAGTCAGACCGGGCCGACGCCTCGCCGGCATCCTCCAGCGCTCATTCCTCCAGCGCCTTCACGCAGCCTGCCAGGGCCTCAACGCCAAGGTGCATGTATCTCTGCACAGCTGCCAGGCTGGTCCAGCCGCCCCAGGCCATCAGTTGCCCCTGGTTCACGCCGCTGCTGGCCAGCTTGCTGGCGCAGGTGTGCCTACAGGTGTGGATCGAGAAGGCGGGGTCCTCAGCCAGGCCGATGGCGCATTTGGCCCGATCGAACAGCTGCTGATATTGCCGGTAGCTGTAGGGCCAGACTCGCTGGCTGGGCTTGGCCGATAGGTGCGGGCGGATCGCGTCCTGCGCTTTCCGGGTCAGCGGCACCGATCGCACCTTGTTGGTCTTGGTGGCGCTGAACGTCACCCGGGCTCGCGCCATGTCCACGTCTCCAGCCGTCAACCGTTCCGCCTCCGACCAGCGACAGCCGGTCTCCAGCAGGAACACCAGCAAATCGGCGGCGACCGGCTGGCAGGCCTGGTTCAGGAACCGGATCATGGCGTCGCGTTCGCGGTCCTCGATCACCCGGTCCTTGAGGTTGCGGAGCTTGATCTGGCGGGGGAGCGGCGGCGTCTCGCTGATGAAGCCATGCAGCACCGCGTCGGATTGCATGGCCCGCAGGGCGCTGACCTTCTTGTTGATGGTGGCCGGCTGGTTCCCCTGGCGGATCAGCTCCTGGCGCCAGCCCTCCACCAATGGCGCGTTCACCGCTGACAGCTGGGTGCTGGGCCCGAACCAATCGACGATGGCCTTGGAATAGAGCGCCGCGGTTCGCTCGTAGGCGGTCCCCTTCCAGCGGATCCGCAGCGACAGCGATCGAGCCTCGGCCAGGGTGATCCCTGGTGCCGTGCGAGGAGGTGGCGCCAGGGAGGCCGCGGCGCGTTCCGGGACGGTGGACCGGTTCTCCAGCTTGCAGCGCAGGGCCTCCAGGGCTTTCAGGGCATCGGGCCGGGTCTTGCGCAGTGCGGTGAGCCGGCGCCCGCCCATGCTGATGTCAGCGAGCCAGCCGCGAGGGGTTTCCCTCACGGTGCCCAGCGGGTCTGAGGTCATGGTGTGTCGGGTGAGGAGTGGTCATAGGTTTTGCAGCTGCCGGAGCAGGGCAGAGCCTTTTGGGGTGAGGGCGATGATCAGCCGTCGCCCTTCTTCCGGGTCCGGATAGGTGGTCAGCAGTCCGAGGCCGGGTCTGCCGGTGCGGTGCTCGGCACCGAGGGCGTTGACGGTTCGGGAGACGCTGGAGTTGTTGAGGCAAAGGTTTTCCTGGAGCTGCCGATAGGTGCAACGTCCGCCAAGGCGGCAGATTTCGAGAAAAAGTCTCCAGTGATGGAGTGGAATGGCCGTGGGGTCGTCGTACTGAGCGGAAAACGCATCCGAAGCAGCAGCGAGTTGGTTCAGATCCATGGGGCCTCAATTGCGCCTAGGTGAACCCTAGGTGAACCCTAGGTGGGTTCTACCCCTGGAGAGTAGTGTGCCCGCCCTTGTGGTGGAAGCTCCGCCTGCTCAGGCCCGGGATTCCAAGGCCTTCCCGACCTGCTCGTCGTGGAGGCCACAGCAGGGTTTCCAGCTCGGACACGCGGATGCGGGATCCGCTGCGCTGGCCTCCGTGGCGCGCCGGATGGCACCCACCGAGGCAGCGAGCCGGGCGGCAGGGTTCCTCATCTGGTTTCCATCCGGCGAAGCTTGGCGATCGCGCCGCTGATGGTTTCGATCGCTCGGCGGCAGCGGACATAGGGCCGCTCCCGCTGGCCAGGCTCCGCCGGCGTGGCCAGGCTGAGGCCTTGCAGCCGTTGCCGCAGCTCCTCCAGATAGGCCTGTGCGAGTTGGCGCAGGATCGCCGCCT
>JBKDOR010000086.1:0-3635 GCA_046342775.1 Synechococcaceae cyanobacterium | reverse complement strand
TCAGAGCCACGTGCGCCCCATCGTTCGCGGCAAGGCAAAGGCCGCTGTTGAGTTTGGAGCCAAAATCAGTGTTTCCGTTCGGAACGGCTTTGCTTTCCTGCACCGAATCAGCTGGGATCCATACAACGAAGCTGAAGACCTAATTCCACAAGCAGAAAAATACAAACAGGATCATGGCTGCTATCCCGAGCGAATCTGTGCTGATCGCATCTATATCAATACCAAGAACCGAAACTTCTGCGCCAAGAATAAAATTCGGCTGTCTGGCAAGCGATTGGGTAGGCCACCCAAGGATCCAGTGATTAATGCCGCTCACAAGCAGAAGCTCAGTGCTGACCAGCGCAAGCGCAACGAGGTGGAAGGATACATTGGATCAGGGAAGAGAAAGTATTCTCTGGATTTGATTATGGCGCGATTGCCAAGAGGTGCAGAGGCCTCTATTTCCATGGCATTTGTAGTCATGTGCGCGGAGAAGATCCGGAGGCTCCTCCGCCTCTTTTTTGTCACGATCTTTGCCTGGTTATTCGCCTGGGAACGGTCAGATTGCCTCTGGGCGGGGCTGAGGCAATTCTGGCAGCTTGAAACGACTGAATTACTGGTCCTCGGTTAATCGTGGCTTGTGCGCGGTCTGCGAGCCCCCCCTCCGCTAGATCGGGATTCAGAATGCGGTCCGCTTTTTCAGGAGTCCCTAATCAACAGCTAGATCACTCAGCTGAAGGTGCGCACGCTGCGCGGGCGCAGGTAGAGCCGGGAGCCATGGTTCAGCCCGTTGCGATGCTTGAGGACCCACTCGCGCGGCAGCTGGGCGTGCAGCTGGTGGCCGTTGGCAAGCTGGAGTTCCAGGTGCACATCTCGGCCCAGGTGCACCAGCCGCTTCACCAGGGCGGGGGTGCAGTGGTCCTCGGGGTCCTCCAGCAGCTCCAGATCGTGCGGTCGGATGTAGAGGGATGCTGCAGCGCCGCTGTTGTGTGAATTGTTGCCCGCATCATGGCGCGGGTCATGAAGCGCATCAGCGGGCAGCACATTCACCTCGCCGACGAACTTCATCACGAAGGGAGAGCGGGGATTTTCGTAGATCTCCACGGGCGAGCCGATCTGCTCGATGCGGCCCTCATTCATCACCACGATGCTGTCGGCCACCTCCATCGCTTCCTCCTGGTCGTGGGTCACGATCACCGTGGTGACGCCGGTGTCCGCCTGCAGCCCCCGCAACCAGCCGCGCAGCTCCTTGCGCACCTTGGCGTCGAGGGCGCTGAACGGTTCATCGAGCAGCAGCAGGCGCGGTTCCACCGCCAGGGCCCGCGCCAGAGACACCCGCTGCCGTTGGCCGCCGGAGAGTTGGGAGGGATAGCGGTTGCCATAGCCTCCAAGTTGCACAAGCTGCAGCAGCTCTTCCACCAGGTTGCGGATCTTCTCCTTCGGCCAGCGGCGCAGCTCCAGGCCAAAGGCCAGGTTTTGTCGCACCGTGCGGTGCTTGAACAAGGCGAAGTGCTGGAACACAAAGCCCACCTGCCGCTCCTGGGTGGTCAGGCCGGTCACCTCCTGGCCGTTGATGAACACCTGGCCGGAATCCACCCGCTCCAAGCCGGCAATCATGCGCAGCAGCGTGCTCTTGCCGCAGCCGGAAGGTCCCAGCAAGGCCACCAACGCGCCGGTGGGGACATCAAGGCTGAGCTGGTCGATGGCGACGAAATCGCCGAAGGTCTTGCTGACCTGGTTGACACGAATGCCCATGGGGACTCAGCGATTGGGTTGGGGGGTGAGGCGCAGGTAGGGCCGCACCTCGGTGACGCCCTTGGGGAACTTCTCCCGGGCCGCGTCCGTGGCGATTGAGGGCACCACCACGCAGTCGTCTCCGTCCTTCCAGTTCACCGGCGTGGCCACCTGGTAGGTGTCGGTGAGCTGCAACGAATCGATCACCCGCAGGATCTCGTTGAAATTGCGGCCCGTGCTGGCGGGATAGGTGATCTGCAGCCGCAACTACTTATTTGGATCGATGATGAACACCGACCGCACGGTGAGATTGTTGAGTGAATTCGGGTGAATCATGCCGTAGAGGTCGCTCACCGAACGGTCGGCATCCGCCAGGATCGGATAATCAACGCTGGTGTGCTGGGTGTCGTTGATGTCGCCGATCCAGCCCTGGTGGCTTTCGGCTGAATACACGCTCAGGGCGATCGTTTTGACCTTGCGCTTCTCCCACTCAGGGCGCAGCTTGGCCACTTCGCCCAGCTCGGTGGTGCATACCGGCGTGTAATCGGCGGGATGGGAGAACAGCACCACCCAGCTGTCGCCAGCGAAGCTGTAAAGATTGATGGGCCCGAGTTGGGAGTCCTGGGTGAAGTCGGGAACGGTGTCTCCCAGTTGAAGCGCCATGAACGGAGATAGGGGCAGACTGCTCAGCCTGCGGGTTTGGGCGTTGCGGAGGGGTGTCTTCAGCCAACGGAGGCTGTAGCCGCCACTACAGCAGCTGCCTCCAGGCGCTGAATGCGGTGCCGCCCAGGAGCCAGATCAGCAGCCACAGCAGCAGCAGGCGCTGGCTCAAGGCCAGGATCCGCGTCACGGCGGCCCGATCGGCGGCGGGCTGGTCGGCCGCGAGGATGGGCTTGGCGCGGGATTCGCCGCCGTAGTGGTTCACCCCACCCAAGCGCACCCGGGCCACGAGCGCATAGGCCGCCTGGGACACCCCCGCATTCGGGGACGGGTCTGGGAGGCCCTGCTCCAGGGACTGGCAGAACAACCGCCAGGTTTGTCGCGGCCGACCGGCGGCCAGGGGCAGGGTCAGGGCGACCAGCCGGCACGGGATCCAGGTGAGGACATCATCGAGGCGGGCTCCGGCGGTGCCCAGCCAGCGCAGCCGGCCGCGGCGATAGCCCAGCATCGAATCCAGGGTGCTGGCCGCCTTGAAGCCCCAGGCCAGGCTGAGGGGGCCAAGCGGCAGGCCCCAGGCCTGCGTCAGCGGCGACAACGCTTCCGTGGCCGTGGCTGTTGTGCCCCATGAGGCCAGCGCCAAGCCGCTGCCCACCAGCATCCAGAACAGTGGCGCAAACAACCCATCGACGGCGTTTTCGCTGGCGGTTTCGGCCAGGGCCCGCAGGATCTCCGGCTCGGCCAGCTGATCGGTGTCCCGGCCGACGATCCAGGCCAGCTGGCGTCGGGCCGGCTCCAAGTCGCGGCCGGGGTTGGCTGGCAACAGCTCCAGCACGTGCAGCACCGCCTGCTGGAGGCTGCGGCCCGCCAGGGCGCTGGCCAATCCCAGGAGCAGCGGCAGGCAGGTCAGCAGGCCGAGGACCGGCCCCTGCCGCCACCCCCAGGCGGCCAGCCGCTCCAGGCCCAGGCCAGCCGTGAGGCTGGCCCCCACTGTGCCGGCGGTGATCAGCATCCCGGCCAGTCGCAGCCGCCCGGGCCGATCCCCAGCCCAACCCTCCAAGGGGGATCGCAGCGCCTCAATCAACCCCCCCATGGCCTGCACGGGATGGGGCCAGCGGCGTGGATCGCCCAGCAGCTGATCGAGGCATGCGGCCAGGGGCGGCGCCAGCAGCATCAGCCCGGCCGGGCTCACAGCCAGCGCCGCCGGCGTTGGCGCGGTATCAGCTGCTTCAGCTGGCCTTCAGCCAGCTGAACATCGAGCGCAA